>CALNBU010000239.1 GCA_937875615.1 uncultured Archangium sp. | reverse complement strand
GCCGTCGTGGTAGCCGCGGCCCTCCAGCGTGAGGGCGCGCTGCGGCAGGCTGAGGGTGGCGCGTCCGCGCGGCGCCCACGGGTGCCACCAGTGCGGCAGGCCCGGCACCAGCTCGAAGGCGGTGTCGCCGCGGACCTCCGGCGTGAAGTGCAGCTGCGCGCGCACCGGGCGGCCGAACCAGGGGGTGCGCTCGGACACCGACGCGGTGAGGCTGCCGTCGTGGTTCCACTGCAGCGAGGAGCCGCCGATGCGCAGGGTGCGGCCGTTCGCGTCGAGCGAGAGCAGCGGGTACTCGGACAACACCCAGCAGCGCGGTCGCCCGTGCTCGTAGAGGGCGAAGTTGACCGCGGCGTGCGCCTGCGGCCCCGCGCCTCGCCGTGCGCCGCGGGCGTAGCGGGGCGAGAAGAGGGAGCCCACCATGAAGATGAACACCGCGGTGGTGCTGCCGGAGACGACGTCGAAGTAGTACCAGCGGTAGGCGCCGGCGCGGGTGGGGATGATGGCGCTCACGGGCGTCGGGCCTCCTGGCCGGGCGTGGTGCCGAGGTGCTGGCGCACCAACGTCGAGGCGAAGTGGCCGGAGAGCATCACCAGCGGCACGCCGCCGCCGGGGTGCGTGCCGCCGCCGGCGAAGAAGACGCCGCGCGTCGCGGCGCGCATGCGGGGACGCCCGAAGGGGCCGAAGCGACCGTGCGGGAGGAAGCCGTAGATGGAGCCCCCCGGCGCGCCCCCGCGGAGGAGGTCCACCGGGGTGCGCTCGCCCAGCACCTGCACGTCGGCGCCGATGGCCTCCGGCGCGAGGCGGTAGACGGCGGCGAGGCATCGCTCGCGCAGGCGGCGCGCGTGGGCGTCCCACGCCGCCTCGTCTTCGGGCCCGCGCAGCGCCGGCGCGTTCACCATCACGAACAGCCCGCTGCGGCCCGCCGGGGCCACGGTGGGGTCGCTCGCCGCGGGGTGGCAGACGTAGAGGGTGGTGGCCTCGGGCAGCTCGCCGCGGAACAGCGCGTCGAACTCGCGGCGCGGGTCGGCGGTGAAGGCGACGCTGTGGTGGGGCAGGGTGAGGCGCCGGTCGACGTCGAGCAACAGCACGTAGCCCGAGAGCGCCAGCGGCGCTGGCACGCCGCGCAGCGGGTCTTCATTCACCACCACGGAGTCGAAGGTCTGCAGGTCCTCGGGGTCGCCGGCCAGCAGCGTCTTCCCCTGGGCGCGCCACGTCGCCCGCCGGCCGAGGCGCACCTCCACGCCCAGCCGCAGGAGCGCCTGCGCCAGCGCGGTCACCAGCGTCGCCATGCCGCCCTCGACGTGGTGCACGCCGAAGGCGCGCTCGAGGTGCGGAATCATGGCGAAGGCGGCACTGGCCTCGTAGGGCGAGGCGCCGGCGTAGGTGGCGAAGCGGCCGACGAACTGCTGCAGCCGCGGCGAGCGGAGGTGGCGCCGGGCCAGGGCGTCGAGCGACGGGAGCTGCAGCCCGGTCAAGGCCGCGCCCACGCCCCGTCGGGCGACGCGGGTCATCAACGCCAGCGCGCCTTCGAAGGGGGCCTCGAGGTAGGGCT
>CALNBU010000238.1 GCA_937875615.1 uncultured Archangium sp. | reverse complement strand
ACCCGCCGACGACTGGCCGAAGCCGTGGGGCATCCGCAACTGGGCGGTGCCGCTGATCTTCTCCGCCCTGCTGCGGCTGGGTGACGCCCTGGGCATCAGCTCGGTGGGCGGCCGCCGGATGTTGCTGGAGGTGCCGCAGTACCTCCTGCACGTGGCGATGCTGGGCGCGGTGTGGCGGCTGGTCGCGCGCCGGGCCTCGGCATTGGCCGCGCGCTGGGCGCTGTGGGCCGTGGCGCTCTTCGCGCCGTTGGTGTGGTTCGGCGGGCGCACCCTCTCGGAGTCGTTCTCGACGGCGTTCCTGGTGTGGGGTCTGGAGCGCCTCGACGCCCGTGAAGTACGGCCCGTCTGGTGGGTGGTGGGCGGCGCGCTCCTGGGCTTCGCGCAGGTGACGCGCTACGGCTCCGCGGCCGCCATCGCGCCGGCGATGCTCTGGCTGGTGCTGACCCGCCGGTGGACCACCTTCGCGCTCGCCACGGCCGGCGGGGTGCTGGTGGCCGGTGGCCTGGGGTTGCTCGACTGGCTGACGTGGGGGGAGTGGTTCCACTCCATGACGCACTACGTGCGCTTCAACGTGCTGTCGGGCGAGGCGGCGCAGCGCTTCGGCGCGAGCCCCGCGTGGTACTACCTCCCGTTGCTGTTGCTGGTGGCGCCCTTCGCCTGGTTGGGCCTGGGGGTGTCAGGCTGGCGGCGGAGCGGGGCGCCGGGACTCTTCGTGGCCTCCGCGGTGGGGTACCTGCTGGCCATCAGCGGCACCGCGCACAAGGAGGGGCGGTTTCTCTACCCGACGCTGGTGTTGCTGACGGTGGCGGGCGCGCCGACCTTCGTGCAGTGGGCGGAGCGGAGGCGGGCGGGCGCCGCGGCGGTGGTGGCGCTGGGGCTGCTGGCCTTCGTGGTGCCCACGCCGCTCGACGTACAGCGGCCGCACCAGTTCCAGTTGACCCGGAAGGCCAGCGCAGACGCCACCGGCTACTTCATCGTCAACGAGGGGGTGTGGGGCTCGCCCGGGTGGTTCTACCTGGGGAAGAACATCCCCTTCTGCGTGTGCGATTTTCCAGAGCAGCCCTGTTTCCAGGGCGCGGCGCGGAACCCGGCCTTCAACCGCGGCCTCTTCGTGCGCAACACCGCCGACGACGTCGAGCGCAACACGCGCACCGAAGCGGCCTTCGAGGCGGCGGGCTTCCGGGCGCTGGAGACCCGGGGCCTCACCACGCTCTACGGACGTTGAAGTGAAAAAGGGGACGGCCAGGGCACACGCGAAGTAACGCTACCGTTGCTTCCTTCCGGACCTGGCGGGGTTCACGGCCCCGCGTTGCCCTGACCATAAATTGTCGTCTCGTCGTACCAACTGGAGCGGAGAGGGAGGGATTCGAACCCTCGGTACCCTTTCAGATACACACGCTTTCCAGGCGTGCGCCTTCAGCCACTCGGCCACCTCTCCAGACAAGACAAGCGGAGAGCTAAGGATTCGAACCTTAGATACCGTTACCGGTATGCCTGATTTCGAGTCAGGTGCCTTCGACCACTCGGCCAGCTCTCCAATGTAGCTATTCTGTTTTTGTCTTCTTCGCCCTCAGCCCCGCGAAGAACGTCTTCAAGACGCTGCTGCACTCGTCCGCCAGCACGCCGCTCATCACCTCGAGTCGGTGGTTGTGCCGGGCTTCGCGCGCCAGGTCGTACAGACTGCCGACCGCGCCGGCCTTGGGGTCCAGCGCGCCGAACACCAACCGGGTCACCCGCGACTGGACCAACGCTCCGGCGCACATGGCACAGGGCTCCAGCGTGACGTAGACGGTGACACCGCTGAGCCGCCACGCGCCGAGCACCGAAGCCGCCTCGCGCATGGCGAGGAACTCAGCGTGCGCGAACGGATCGCGGTCGGTCTCACGACGGTTGAAGCCCCGACCGATGACCCGGCCGTCAAAGACGGCGACGGAGCCAACGGGGACTTCACCGAGACGGGCTGCCTCGTTCGCAAGCTCCAACGCTTGCGTCATGAAGCCCACGTCGTCTGTGGCGATGCGCTCCCTGGAGGATTCGAACCTCCGGCCTTTGGATTCGTAGTCCAACGCTCTATCCAGCTGAGCTAAGGGAGCATTGCTGCTCACGACACCGGTGTGCGGAGTGAGAGGGATTCGAACCCTCGATACCCTTACGAGTATACAGGTTTAGCAAACCTGCGCCTTCAGCCTCTCGGCCATCACTCCACAGCGAAATAACGAGACGTCCTGTCAAAGAACTGCTTCCTACGGAGCAGGTAGGATTCGAACCTACGGATGCCTTTCGACATCTGCGGTTTTCAAGACCGCTGCCTTCAACCGCTCGGCCACTGCTCCATGACGTCTGTGACCGACGCCCCTGACCTCCAACTTCGGACGACGGGGGCGCCTCCACTACAAGAACCCTCGGAGGACTGCAAACCCAATTTATCGGGCCGTGAGTTCCTTGATTCCGCCCATGTAGGGCCAGAGCACCTCGGGGAGGCCGACCGAGCCATCTTCGCGCTGGTAGTTCTCGAGGAGGGCGACCGCGGTGCGCCCCGCCGCGAGGCCGGAGCCGTTGAGGGTGTGCAGGAGCTGGGGTTTCTCGCCCGGCCCCGGACGGAAGCGGATCTTCGCACGGCGCGCCTGGAAGTCGCCGAAGTTCGAGCAGCTGCTGATCTCCCGCCAGGCGTTCTGGCCCGGCAGCCACACCTCGAGGTCGAAGGTCTTCTGGGAGGCGAAGCCCATGTCTCCGGTGCACAGGAGCGAGACCCGGTACGGCAGGCCGAGCAGCTCGAGGATGTTCGAGGCGTCGGCGACCAGCTCGTCGAGCTCACCCAGCGAGTCCTCGGGGTGGGCGAAGCGGACGATCTCCACCTTGTGGAACTGGTGCATGCGGATGAGCCCGCGGGTGTCGCGCCCAGCGCTGCCCGCCTCGGCGCGGAAGCACGGCGAGAAAGCCACGTAGCGGCGGGGGAGCGGCAGCTCGAGGATCTCGTCGGCGTGGAAGTTGGTGACCGGCACCTCGGCGGTGGGGATCAAGAAGAGCTCGTGATCGCCCTGGGTCTTGAAGGCGTCGTCTTCGAACTTCGGGAGCTGGCCGGTGCCGGTCATCGCCTCGCGCGAGACCAGGTAGGGCGGCAGCAGCTCCTCGTAGCCGCGGGCCACGTGCTGGTCGATCATGAAGGCCACCAGCGCCCGCTCCAGCCGCGCCAGCGCGCCGCGCGAGAAGGCGAAGCGGGGCCCAGACACCTTCGCCGCGCGCTCGAAGTCGAGCAACCCCAGCTTCTCTCCCAGCTCGAAGTGTTGCTTCGGCGCGAAGAGGAAGTCGGGCTTCTTCCCCCAGGTCTTCACCACCTGGTTGGCCGACTCGTCGGGGCCGGTGGGCACCGACGGGTGCGGCACGTTGGGGAGCTGCAGCATCACGCCCGAGAGCGCCTCTTCGAGCGCCTTGAGCCGCGCCTCCTGCTCCTTGATGACCGCGCCCAGCTCCTTCATGGCGCCCGAGAGCGCCTTGCGCTTCTCGGGGTCGGTCTTCATCTCGTCCTGCACCCGGTTCTTCTGCGCCTGGTTGGCCTCCAGCTCGGTGTAGAGCTGCTTGCGCTCGGCGAACAGCGCCTGGAAGCGGCTCAGGTCGAGCTTGCCTCCACGGTCGTTCAACCGCGCCACCACGGCGTCGAAGTTCTTCGCGACTTCCTTCAGATCCAGCACTTCATTCCTCGTTGGTCAGGTAGTGGATTTGATCGTCCACTTCCTTCTTGTTCTCTGCGTCAGGACGAAGCTCAAGATATTTCCTGAAGGCGGTGACCGCGTCCTGCCTCCGCTTGGCGTCCTTGGACAGGAAGCCGAGCGCCAGCCAGGCCTCGGCGTCGTCGGGGTTGGCCTTCACCGCGCGGCGGAACCAGTCCATGGCGCGGATGAGGTCGCCCTTCTCCTGATGGGCGAAGCCCAGCTTCGCGTAGATCTGCGTGAGCCTGGGGTTGGCGTCGAGCGTCTTCTGGTAGCTGGAGATGGCGCCTCCCCACTCCTCCATCTTCATCTGGGCGTCGCCGATCAACGCCCGCACCTCCTGGCGGCGCGGGTCGACGGCCAGGGTCTTCTCGTAGAAGATCACCGCCTTCTTGAAATCGTTGCGGTCGAAGGAGATGCGCCCGATGGCGGCCAGCGCGTCGGCGTAGGTGGGGGCGATGTCCAGCGCCTTCTGGAGCTCCGCCAGCGCGTCGTCGCTCCGGCGGGCGTCGGCCAGCAGCCGGCCGTGCCAGTAGAGGTACTCGATGTTCTTGGAGTCGTAGTCGAGCGCCCGCTTGATGGCGTCGATGGCCTGGGTGTGGTCGCCGCGCGCGTTCTTGACGCGCGCCAGGTAGAAGTTGGCCTCGGCGTTCCCGGGCTCGGCCATCAGCGCGGTGTTGAGATCATCGAGCGCTCCGTTGAGATCTCCCTTGTCGAACTTCACCGCGCCGCGGGTGATGGTGATGCGGACGTTGCGGGGGTCCGCGTCGTGCGCGGCGTCGAGCTCGACGATGGCCTCGTCGAGGCGCTGCAGCTTCCACAGCGCGATGCCCCGGTTCATCCGGCCGCCGGGGATACGGGGGTTCAGCTCCAGCGCCTTCTCCACCTGCTGGGCCGCCAGCTCGAAGTTCTCCTTGGCCTGAGACACCCGCGAAGCGCCCATCCAGGCCTCGGCGTCGAGCGGGTTGCTCTCGATGGCGCGCTTGAACTCGGTGTTGGCGCGCGCGTAGTCGCGCTCATGGAGCGCCAGCTCGCCCTGACCGACGTGCATCGACGCGTTGTCGGGGTCCTGGTTGAGGCCCTGTTCCAGCACCGGTGAGGCCTCGGCGTAGCGCCGCGACCGGATGTAGAGCCGCGACAGGTAGAGGTACGCGTCGGTCAGCTTCGGGTCGGCGGCGAGCGCCTTCTTGTAGCCCTCTTCGGCCTCCTTGGTGTTGTCGAGCGAATCGGCGACGCGCGCCGAGAGGTAGGAGAGCGTGGCGTTGCCGGGGAAGCGGGTGTTGGCCTGCGCGATGACCCGGGTCGCTTCGTCCATCTTGTCGAGCTCGATGAGCGAGCTGAGGTAGCCCTGCGTGTTGTCGAGATCCTCCGGCTGGGCGTCGACGGCCACCTTGAACAGGGGCGCCGCCTTCTCCGGCTGGTGCAGCAGCATGTACGCGCGCGCCAGGTGCCCGTTGGTGAAGGGGTTGTTGCGGTCGATCTTGAGCGCCTCCTCGAAGAGCGGCACCGCCTCCGGGACCTTGTTTTCGACCACCCGGGTCTGCGCCTGCAGCGCCAGCGCCTTGCTCAACGTGGCCGGCGAGAGCTCCGCGCGCCCCTCTTCGGAGAGCGCCGTGTCCAGCAGCTCGTTGCCGCGGGAGATCTCCTTCTTGCGGATGATGGAGATCTCCGCGAGCTCCACCGCCGAGGAGAGATGGTTCGGCGCCACCGCCAGCGCCTCGGCGAAGCGACCGGAGGCGTCGGCGAACTCGTTGGCCGCCTTGTGGATGAGGCCCAGCCCGTGCAGCGCCTTGGCGCTCTTGCTGTCCTTCTTGAGGATGGTCTCGAACTCGGCCTTGGCCTGGGCGGGCTGCTTCTTGAGCAGGTAGGCCTCCGCCCGGAGGAAGTACGACTCGAGATCATCGCTGTTGTGGGCGACCGCGTTGTTGATGGCGGCCAGCGCGCCGTCGGCGTCGCGCTCGGTGAGGAGCTTGGAGGCCTCGGTCTTGAGGACCTCGTTGTGCGTCTCGCCCAGCAGGCGGATGTTCACCAGCTCGTTCTTCGCGCGCTGGAGCTCGGCAGGGTCGGCCTTGCCGAAGCGACGCTGCTCGTAGAAGACGGCCTGCGCCCACACCGCGCGGGCCTCGGGGTACTCCTTGATGTTGAGCGCCTGGTTGGTCGACTCCTTCGCGGCCCGGTAGGACCTCCAGGTGTCTTCGAGGAAGCCCTTGCGGGCCGCGCTGAGGTACCCGAACTCGCGGGTGTCGGGCTTCACCTGCGCCGGGAAGATGAGCTTGAGCCCGAAGAAGCCGTAGGGCGTGGCCAGGCCGGTGCCGATGCCCAGGGTGAGAATCGCCGCCACCAACACCGCCGGGGCGATGATGAGCAGCTTCTTCTTGAGCGGCATGGGCTCTTTGCCCTGCACCACCGCCACCGCGGCCATGCGCCCCTCGTAGAGTTGCTTGAGGCGATCCATCGACGGCGCGGCGCGCTCGGCGGAGGGGAGCCCGACCTGGGTGCTGCTGGTCGACGGCGACTCCATCAGGCGGCTGATGACGGCCTGAAAGGCGGGCTCGGAGCCGATGGCCTGCCAGTTGTCGGCGTCCATCGAGACCTCCTCGTTGCCGAGGAGTTGCCCGTCTTCGAGCATCTTGATGATCACCGCCTCTTCGAAGGGGCCGAACACCTTGCCGCTGCGGCGCTTGACGTGGAAGCGCTGCTGGGGGCTGGCGTCAGACTTCGCTCCGGCTTCATCCGCGGTGCGGTCGATGAAGGTGAGCATCTCCAGCCCGTCGACGGGCCCCGCGGGCGCCGCCGCAGAAGGAGGGAGCGGCGCGCTGAGGTCGGCTTCGAGATCATCGGCCGGCCGCGGCGCGCCAGCGGTGGGGTCGAACTCCAGATCTCCACCGCCGAAGTCCACCTCACCGAAGCTCATGGGCGCCGCGGGCTGCGGCGGCGGGGGCATGGGCGGCTCCGAGAAATCGAAGCCCCCGGAGGCCGAGGTCGGAGCGGGAGGCGCCTCGGAGAAGTCGAAGC
>CALNBU010000237.1 GCA_937875615.1 uncultured Archangium sp. | reverse complement strand
CACTGGCCGGAGCCCGTGCCGCACGATCGAACGCACCTTGAGGTTGACGACCTCCATGCGCCTCATGCCCGTGGAGTAGAGCGTCTCCAAGACGGCCCGGTCGCGAATGCCCATGCTCACGCCTACGTCGGGGCCGACCATGATGGCCTCGACCTCGGTGACACTCAGCACGGCCCTGGGCAGCCGCTTCTCGAGCTTGGGTAGCTCCAGTTCCGAGGCCGGGTTGTAGAGCAGGTGGTTGTTGCGAGCGCACCAGCGGAAGAAGGCCCTGATGGGTGTGAGCCGGGCGTGCTGCGTGCGGAACGACATCGGCTGCCCGTTCGCCTTGCGGTAGTGGAACATCCACCGCTGGTAGCGCTCCAGTACGGGCTTGGTGACTTCGGTGGGCCGGCTGAGCCCGCGCTCGCGGCACCACTCGAAGAAGTAGCCCAGGTACACGTGTCGGTTCTCGACGGTGCGCTCGCTGTAGTTCTTGACTCGCATCCACTCGAGGAACTTGTTCCCGAGCGAGGCGAAGCCCCGAGCATCCCCGTCTTCACGGAAGCTGACCGGCGCGGGGGCGGGCTTGCGCGGCGGCATCAGCTTGGCTCCGGCTCGTTCGGGTACGACGGCGCCGGGTTGAGAGCCCCTGGGTGCGTGTTCTGCGCCTCGGGGCGCTCGGTGGGGCTCAACCTCGCGTCGTCGCTCGCGGAAGTAGCCTTCTCTTCGGGCCGACCATGCCCCGACTCCGGCCCGACCGGCGGCCGACCGGCACCCGACCGCTCGCCCTCGGAGGCCGACCGCTGTGCGTCGTACTGCTGGAGCGCTGCGGGATCGAGCAGGCCGGCCATCACGGAACCGCCCTCGGTGCCGCGCCCGTCCCAGAGCAGCTCGAAGCTGTAGCTGCGCCCGCGCTCGCCCCGGTGGATCAGCAGGTACTCCAGGTCCACGAGCCGGCCCAGGTGGACCTTGAGCTGGGTGTTGCCCCAACCTGTGGCCTCACGCACCTGCCGCCGGCTGAACCTGAAATCCCGGCGCTGGAGGCCCTGGCGCTCGCACTCGCGGCCCACCCATTGGTCGAGGAGGACGAGGAGCTTTCGGGTGTGAGGTGGCACCTCGTCGAGGCTCCGGCCCAGCACCGCGTCGGCGAGGCGGTTCGCGGTGGCGATGTCGGCGGGCTGCACCTCGATGTACTGGAGGGCCTCGCCGCCGACTGTGGTGGTCTTCACCTGGCGCTGATGCTGGTGCAGTAGTGCCACGGCCTTGATGAGGCCCAGGTACTTCAGGTGGTCTCGCCGCGTGCGAGTGCGGTCGTCGAGAAAGGTGAGCTGCGCCGCGTAGGGGTTCACCACCGGCAGCGGCTTCAGCAGCCGCTGCGCGTTTTGGTGGAGCTTGCGCAGCGCCTCGCGCTCGCGACGGGCCACCAAGCCCTCCAGCGTCTGCCGCTGGCGCTGGAGCCGGTGGATGGCGCGGGTCTGCTCGCGGTCTTCATCGACGGCCAGCACGACGCAGCGGTTGAGCAGCTCCTCGTCGAGGTCGATGGCCGTCGTGGTGAGGAACAACATCACTGGCCCCTGCACCCGGTACTCATGGCTCACCAGCCGACCCGTGCTGGCCTCCTTGCCGGTGCTGGCGATGGTCAGCTCACCCTCGCTCTGGAGCAGCTTCAGCGCGTAGCTGGCACGGGTGGCTCCCTCCTCCTCGGCGATGGCCAGCACCTTGTGCCGGAGCCCCGTTTCGCCCATGTAGAAGAGGCTCTGGCCCGTAACGGCGCTGTACTTCACCCGGTCTTCCTCGGGCACAAGCGCCAGCACCGCCTCCATGAGGCTCGTCTTGCCGGCCGCTGATGTGGACTGCACGATGATGGCCAGCGGCTCGTCGAGCTTCCGGCTCACCGCCGCCAGGTAGCCGACGAGCTTGTTCGACTCTTCGCCGACGACGCCGCAGCGCTCGAAGTCTCCGAGAATGCGGTCGAGTAGGTCTGGCGCACGCAACAGCTCCAGGGCGACAGCGGTCTCGTCGCCGGTGAGCGCAACCTCTTTGTGTGCGGGCTCGGCCGCCTTGCGGAGCGCCTCCTCATGCAGCTCTTCGAGCTTGAAGAGCATGCGGGCAAGGTCTGCGTGAATGACTTCCTCGGCGGCGCCGAGTTCCTGGGCCGCCTGGCGAATGAAGGCAGCGCGCTGCTTGGCCGCGTAGAGGTCGAGCGTGTCAACGTGAAAGCCGGTGTCGGGCAGGCCCGTGTCGCGGCTGACCAAGACGTTCACCTTGAGCTGCTCGAAGCCGGCGTTCTTCCCCAGCCCGCGGATGCGGTAGCGCCTGTCGCTGAAGTGCAACACCACCTCGTCGTCGCGGATCTCGGCCTGAACGGCGGGAGCCCTCGGGCTCGGAGCCTCCAGCGCCGGTGGCTCGGGAGGGGCGACTTCGGGCACCGGCGTCGCCGGCAGCTCTGCCGGTGTTGGCGCAGCAGCGGCGACGAACTCAACCTGCTCGGCCTTCGCGATCTTCAAACGCGTAGGGTCGGCATCGGGCGAGAGCAGGGGCGCGCTCTTCGCCTTGCCGGTGCCCATCCAGACTGCACCCTGGAGTGCGCGGCCCAACGTCTCGGTCACGTCAGCGCCGGCTCTGAGCGCAACGTCGTTGGTGTCGAGGCCCGAGGGGAACTCGACGCGAAAGCCGTCGATGCCCACGGCCCCAAGCTGCGCCGCGATGGCTTCGGCAGCGCGGTCACCGGCCGCGTCGCGCCTGAAGGCCATCAACACCTTCTCGATGCCCTTGGCCTTGAAGACGGTGGCGTGCTCGTCGAGGCGCGCCTCAAGCCCGAGTAGGGCAGTCACGTTCCGGTAGCCGGCACACCAGACCGTGAGCGCGTCGATGAGCGACTGGCAGAGGATGACCGAGGTGCCGGCACCGAGAGCTTCGACATTGAAAACGCCGCGTGGCCCACCCGGCAGCTGCGTGTGCAGCGACGTGCCGCGCCGGAGGTTCGGCGACACCTTGCGCCCGTACATCTGCACGACAAGTCCCTGCGCGTCGAGCACCGGCACCACCACCGAGCCTCTGAAGTGCTCGTGGCCGCTGTCTCGAAGAAGGCCGAGCCGCGCGAGCCTGGAGCGAATCTCCAGGCCGGCTCTGCGGTTCTTCGCCGGCAGGCGGTAGCCGAGCGTACGGTTGGCGAAGCCCAGGTGAAACCGCTCCACCATCTCCTGCGAGCGCAGCCCTCGAGCGTCGAGGTAGGCCAGCGCCTCGGGGCTCTGCTTCAGCGTCTGGTGGTAGTAGGCCACCACCTGCTGGAGAAGTTGTTGGTCATCTGCGTCGGCGTCGATGGGCGCGGTGAGCCTCGGCACCGTCGAGTGCTTCACCTGGGCGTCGGGCGCGGCGCGGCGACCGCCGCGTGTCGGCTTGCTCAGGCTCGGGTTGCCTTCACGGAGAAGCTCGAGCGCGTGGCGACGACTGACACCCTCGGCCTTCATCACCCATTCGACGGGCCCGCCGCTGGCCTTGCAGCTCGAGCAGGCCCAGGTGTTCGCCTCGGCGTCGATGAGCAGCGTCTGCTCGGCGCCGGTGTGGAACGGGCAGGTGCCGTGAAGCTGGCGGCCATCGCGGTGGAGCGTGACGCCGCGCACCTCGGCGAGGCGCTGGAGGGACACTTCACGCTGGAGCTGCTCCACCTCTGAGCGGTTGCGCTTCGTCATGATGCGAGTGGGCCACAGCCCTCCACGGCGGGACGGCGGAGACCCGCTCTCGTTTCGCACCAGCCAGCGTTCACGACGCCACGCACCCCGGCGCGAAGCCGCAGGCCCGCCGCAGCCGCGTCGAGGAGCACGACGCCGCCACGGCTCGCGCAGACCTGCTCGAGGCCCTCGAGGCCGAGTCTGAGGAAGAAGACGGCGGCGGCCCGGCCCGGAGCTGAGCTACCCTGAGCCGGTGCTGAAGCTCATCACCGTGGTGCTCGCCGCCACCGTCGCCGGT
>CALNBU010000236.1 GCA_937875615.1 uncultured Archangium sp. | reverse complement strand
CCACGCCCGCGTCCGCCGTGGATCCGCAACCCGCGCGGGGGCCGCGCGTCACCGGCTGCCGGACGCCCGAGGTGCTGGTGGCGCCCGGCGCTGCGGGCTGCAGCACGGGCGGCGCGGCCTCGACCACCGGCGCCGGCGGAGGAGGCGGCGCGGCCTTCTTGGGCACCGGCACGCCGCTCTTCTGAAACTGCTCGATGGTCTCCGCGTCGTCGGGGTCGAGCTCCCAGGCCTTGAGCAGCGCGTCTTTCCCGGCGGCCTCGCCACCCTTGAGCTGCAGCGCGCCGAGGCTGCGCAGCACCACCTTGTCGGCCGGCGCAACGGCGAGCGCGCTCTGGAGCTCCTCCAGGGCCTTCTTGTCTTTGCCCTGTTCGGCGTAGACGCGCGCCAGGAGCACGCGGGGATCAGGCAGCGAAGGGTGTGCCTTCACGCCCTTCTTGCAGACCACCATCGCTTCCATGAAGCGACCCATTCCCAGGTACGCCTCTGCCAGAGGTTTGTAGGCCTCTGAGGCGGGGTCTGTCGCGAACGCGTGCTCCAGTTTGGCGAGCTCGGCCGGGCTCAACGTCTTCGTGGCAGGAGGCATCAAGAAAGACCCGGTTTGTCTCACCGCAGACTCTCCGCGTCAAATGTTCAAGCCACCGTTTCACGGTGAAGGAACAGTTGACAGCGCGGAGCTTTCAATCGTAGTCAGCCGCGCGCCGTTCGGCGCATCAGGCAGTTTCGGATATGGGGGTGTAGCTCAGTTGGGAGAGCGTCGCGTTCGCAATGCGAAGGTCATCGGTTCGATCCCGTTCACCTCCACACCAGCCCCGTTCCCTGTCACAGGGGAACGGGGTTTTCTTTTGCCCGCTTCAGGGCACCGGGCCGGCCAGCAGCTGCTCCAGCACGGAAAGCGGCTTCGGCTCCGGCTGCGCCTGGCTCGCGGGCGCCTCGGCGGGCGCGGCCTCCACGGCGACCTCGGCGGTCGGGAGCGCTTCGGGTTGCTTCTTCTTCGACGCTCCGCTGCGGCAGGTGCGGCACCACGGCTGGTTGCGGATGGCGCCGTCGGCCATCTTGCGCAGCCCGAACATCGCCAGCGGCTTCATGGAGCGACACTTGAGGCACATCATGGTGATGAGCACCTCGTTGCCCTCGGCGTCGTACACCGCTGACTTGCGACGCTTGCGCGGCTCACGGCGGGGTGCGGCTTCGGGTGCAGCGGCCGGCGTCAGGTTCGGCGTGACCTTGTAGAGCATCGCTTTCAAGCCCCTTTTTCGCGATTCGAAGCCGATTTACCGGCCCGGAGAGCCTGTTTTCTTACAACGGCCGACACGGCGAGGGAAGGGCTACGGGTCACGGCATCCGCGCGTTGCCGGTCTCTGCGCAGGGCTCGCCGCGGTCCACGAAGGTGACCCGCTTGCCCGTCCTGGGCGCCTTGAAGGACTCCTTCTTGTCCTGCCAGTAGGCGATGAGCTCGTCGCGCACGTTGCTGCCGCTGTTCTCGCGGAGGTCCACCCGCGCGGGGTCGATGGTGGCCAGCACCGGCGCCAGCCCGTCTCCGCCGCGCGCCAGGAAGTCGGGCATGGCCACCTTGTAGCGGCTCTGCGGGTTCACCTTGCGACCGCCGGTGAGCGTGAAGTCGCGGAGCCGGTCCGGCACCAGGCACTTCGAGAGCTTCACCTCGAGGCCGGAGACCTGGAAGACGCCCTTCTTGGAGCCGAAGGCCGCGGTGAGCAGCCGGCCCAGCTCTTCGCCGGTGACGTCCAGCACCGCCACCGCGTTGTCGAAGGGAATCACCTCGTACACCGAGCCATAGGTGAGCGGCCCCGCCTGCAGGTCGGCGCGGAAGCCTCCGGGGTTCATCAGCGAGACGTCGGCCCGGGTCATCGCGCGGAGCGAGTCGGCGAAGAAGTTCCCCAGGGTGCTCTCTCCCTCGTACACGCGGGTCAGCGGCGCCGGCACCTTGAGGCCCAGGCTCTTCTCCTGCAGCTCCACCAGCGCCTGCTCCGCGGGGGCGATGATGCGGGCCACCGCGGGGTCGACGCTCACCGGCTGGTCGCGGAAGCGGGCCTGCACCGGCGTCACCAGCTCCGCGCGGGCCTTGAGCTTGCGCACGTCGCAGGTCTTGGTCTCGACGTCCCACGTCTCGCAGATTTCGATGCCGGCGTTGACCTGGGTCTTCTGGGGCAGCACCTTCTTCGTCTCCGGGTCGACGAAGAGTTCGATGAGCCCGAAGGCGCGGCCGTAGGCGAAGCTCTCGATGATGGGCGTGCCGTTGAAGAAGTGCGCCACCCGGGCGTGCGTGTGGCCCGCCACCACCGCGTCGAAGGTGTGCTCGGGGAGGCCCTTCATCATCTCGAAAATCTCCCCCGTCTCCACATCGCAGCTCGAGAGGTCGTGGTGGTGTTCGCCGTCTTCGCAGCGGCCGCCGCCGTGCACCACGGCGATGACCACGTCGGCGCCTTTCTCCCGGAGGTGCGTGGCCCCGGCCAGGGCCTCGCTGGTCAGCGGGCGGAACCGGAGCGTGGCCACGTTGATGGGCAGCGTCACCGTCGGCGTCTGCGGCGTGGTCAGCCCCACGATGCCCACCTTCAGCCCCTGCCGCTCGAGGAGCAGCGTGCCGTCGCCCGGCAGCCACTCCGGGCGCGCGCCGTTCTCGGCCAGGTAGGTGTTGGCCGACAGCAGCGGGAACTTCGCCTGCGCGATGCGGGCCTTGAGCGCGCCGAAGGGGTCCATCGAGGGCTGCGTGGCCGCCGACACCGGCCCCACCGGGCCGTAGTCGAACTCGTGGTTGCCGATGGCCGCGGCGTCGTAGCGCAGCTGGTTGAGGGCCTCGATGACCACCGCGCCCTCCGAGAGGTTGGAGATGAGCGTGCCCTGGAAGAGGTCGCCGGCGTCGAGCAGCACCACGCCGTCGGGGTTCTCGGCCCGCAACAGGTTGACGTAGCCGGCGAAGGCCGCGAGCCCGCCGTAGC
>CALNBU010000235.1 GCA_937875615.1 uncultured Archangium sp. | reverse complement strand
GGGTGTAGCGACCGGTGTCGACACGGGCGAGGGCGGCGACCCGGAGGCGTGGCGCAGGTGGTGGTCGCGCCCGTCGTCGACGCCGGCGGTGAGGTCGAGGCGCCGCCAGTGCGGGCGGCGGTGCTCAGCGTGAACGCCTCGTCGGTGGTGGAGGTGCTGGTCGGCGGAAAGAAGTACGGGCGCACGCCGCTGGAGCTGGAGCTGTCCGCGGGAGCGCACCGGGAGGTGGGGGGTGGCAAGGCCTTCGACGTGACGCTGGAGCCGGGCGACAGCCGCGAGCTGTACGTGCAGCTCGCGGCTCCGAAGCCGGCGTCACAGCCCGTGCGCGAGGGGCGCCTGCTGCTGAGCGCGACGCCCTACTGTCTCTTCACCGTCGACGGGCGTCCGGCCTCCACGGTGCCGGTGAGCGAGCGCGCCCTGACGGTGCCCGCGGGCACCCGGGTGGTGCAGTGCACCTTCGAAGACGTCTCGCTGGCCCGGCCGCGCGTGAAGAAGCGCACCGTGCAGGTGCCCGCCGGAGGAGAGGTCGAGGCGGCCTTCGACATGCGGGCCGACTGACCTCCGCGCCGGCGCCGCCTTCAGAACTGGTGCTCTTCGGTCGAGCCGGCGAGCGCCCGGGTCGACGCGCCGGCGCCGGAGATGACCTCCGTGACCTGATCGAAGTAGCCCGTGCCCACCTCGCGCTGGTGCCGCGTGGCCGAATAGCCGTGCTGCTCCGCGGCGAACTCGGCCTGCTGCAGCTGGCTGTAGGCGGCCATGCCGCTCTCGCGGTACTGCGAGGCCAGCTCGAACATGCCGTAGTTGAGCGAGTGGAAGCCCGCGAGGGTGACGAACTGGTAGCGGTAGCCCATCGCGCCCAGCTCCCGCTGGAACTTCGCGATGGTGGCGTCGTCGAGGTTCTTCTTCCAGTTGAACGACGGCGAGCAGTTGTAGGCCAGCAGCTTCTCCGGGAACTTCTCGCGGATGGACTCGGCGAAGCGCTTCGCCTGCTTGAGGTCGGGCGTGGAGGTCTCGCACCAGATGAGATCTGCGTAGGGCGCGTAGGCCAGCCCGCGGGCGATGGCGAAGTCGTCGCCGTTCCCCTTGAGGCGGAAGAAGCCCTCCGGGGTGCGCTCCTTGCCGTCGATGAAGGGCACGTCGCGCTCATCGATGTCGGAGGTGATGAGCTTGGCCGACTGGGCGTCGGTGCGGGCCACCAGCACCGTGGGCACGTCGCACACGTCGGCGGCCAGGCGCGCGGCCGTCAGCGTGCGGATGAACTGCGCGGTGGGGATGAGCACCTTGCCGCCCATGTGGCCGCACTTCTTCTCGCTGGCGAGCTGGTCTTCGAAGTGCACGCCGGCGGCGCCCGCTTCGATCATCGCCTTCATCAGCTCGAAGGCGTTGAGCGGGCCGCCGAAGCCAGCCTCGGCGTCGGCCACCATCGGCACCAGCCAGTTGCGGTCGCGCTTGCCCTCGGCGTGGTCGATCTGGTCGGCGCGGCGGAGCGAGGCGTTGATACGCCGCACCAACGTCGGCACCGAGTCGACGGGGTAGAGCGACTGGTCCGGGTACATCTGCCCGGAGGTGTTGGCGTCGGCAGCCACCTGCCAGCCGGAGATGTAGAGCGCCTCCAGCCCGGCGCGGACCATCTGCACCGCCTGCCCGCCGGTCAGTGCGCCCAGCGCGTTGATGTAGCTGCGGGTGTTGAGCAGCTCCCACAGCCGCATCGAGGTCTGGCGCGCCAGCGAGTGCTCGACGCGGATGGTGCCGCGCAGGCGGTCCACGTCGGCCTGGCCGTAGGGCCGGGTGATGCCGGTGAAGCGCCGGCTGTGGAGATCGCCGGGGGTGAGGTTCGCCGTCTTCGCGTGTTCGGTCATGACTTCTTCTCCTTGGGTGGGTGGTGTTGCGGGCAGAACGGTGCCGCTCACGTCACCGGGCCTGGTGGCGTGTCGGGGGACCGCGGTGGG
>CALNBU010000234.1 GCA_937875615.1 uncultured Archangium sp. | reverse complement strand
GGGTGCGGGTTGAGGTCGTAGCCGACCCACGCGCTGGTCACGAGGTCGCGGGTGAAGGCGGTGAACCAGGCGTCGAAGGAGTCGTTGGTGGTGCCGGTCTTGCCCGCCGCCGGCTTGCCCAGGCGCTGGGCCGGGCCGCCGGTGCCGTTGAGCACCACGCCGCGCATGAGGTCCGTCACCAGGTAGGCGGTCTCCCGCGACAGCACCTGCTCGCCGGGCTCGTGGATGCGGGCGTAGCCGGCGGCCACGCGGTCCTGCAGCGAGGCCCAGGCGTCGTCGTAGGAGGTGTGGTCTTCCACCATGCGACCGAAGCGGTCTTCAATCTTGCGCACGAAGTACGTGGGCTTCTTCACGCCCAGGCGGTTGATGGTGCTGTACACCTGCACCAGCTCGTAGGGCACCACGCAGGAGCTGCCCAGGGCCGCGGAGTAGTCGGGGTTGAGCGGCGTGGAGAAGCCCAGGGACTTCGCGAACTCACCAATTTGCTGGATGCCGATGACCTCGTTCTTGTTGCCCAGGTAGCGCGCGAGCTCGATGAAGGTCTTCACCGCGGGGATGTTCATGGAGTTGACCAGCGCCTCCTTGAGCAGCACCTCGCCCTTGAAACCCTCGTCGTAGTTGGCGGGCTTCCAGCGGTTCTGGTTCTCCGGGTCGTCGTAGACGATGGGCGAGTCGAGCAGCACGGTGCCCTCGGTCCAGCCCATCTTCTCGAGCGCGCCCGCGTAGACGATGGGCTTGAACGAGGAGCCGGGCTGACGGCAGGCCTGGAACGCGCGGTTGAACTCGTTGGCATCGAAGTCGTAGCCGCCCACCATGGCCGCGAGGTACTGGCGGTGCGGGTCGATGGAGATGATGGCGGCCTGCGGCTCCGGCTCCTGCTCGAGGCGCACCAGCGGGGCGCCCTGCGGCAGCTTCCTGGCCAGCTCTTCGCTCCAGGCCTCGCGGTCGTCGGTGAGGCCCTTCGCGTCTTTCACGCCCCGCACCACGATGACGTCGCCCACCTTCAGCGGCGAGACGGTGTTGATGAGCACCGAGGGGTAGTAGCGCTCGCCGTTGACCTCGCGGGCCCAGCGCATGCCCAGGGCGGGCAGCTTCGCCACCTTGTCGCCGATGGTGATGTCGGCGCTCAGCTTGTCGGAGGCGATCTTCGAGACCAGGCCCAGGTAGTAGCGCCCCGGCTCGATGTCGGCGTCGCCCAGCACCTTGCGGCTCTTCGCGATGAAGTCCTCGCGGGCGGCGCCCTCGAGCTGCATCACCGGCCCGCGGTAGCCCTGGCGCTTGTCGACGGCGAGCAGGCCCCACAGCGTGGCCTCCTGCGCGGCGCGCTGCTTCTCGGAGTCCATGGTGGTGAAGACCTTGAGGCCGTCGTTGAGCAGCACCGGGTTGCCGTAGCGGTTCACCACGTCGCGGCGCGTCTCTTCGGTGAAGTAGGGCGCGAACTGGTGGAAGACGTCTTCGACCGGGTAGACGCTGACCTCGGTGTCGATGGCCTCGTCGTACTCGGGTTTGGTGATCATGCCCTTGCCCAGCATCTGCCCCAGCACGTAGCGGCGGCGCTTCGCGGCGCGCTCCGGGGCGGTGAAGGGCGAGTACTTCGACGGCGCCTGCGGCAGGCCGGCCAGCAGCGTCATCTCGGCCAGCGTGAGGTCCTTCACGTCTTTGCGGAAGTAGTTCTCGGCGGCCGACTGCACGCCGTAGCTGTGGTGCCCGAGGTAGACGTTGTTGAGGTAGAGGTAGAGGATCTCCTCCTTGGTCAGCTCGCTCTCGAGGCGGCGGGCCAGCAGGGCCTCGCGGATCTTCCGCTTGATGGTCTTGGCGGTCGACTCCTTGTAGCCCTCGGCCGAAATCAACACCGCCTTGGCGGTCTGCTGGGTGAGGGTGGAGCCGCCCTGCACGCTGCCGCGCCCGGTCACCTTCTTGACGGCCGTCTTGAAGGCCGCGCGCGCGGTGCCCAGCACGTCGATGCCGAAGTGGTCGAAGTAGGCGGAGTCTTCGGCGGCGATGAAGGCCTGCACCAGGCGCTTGGGGATGCGCTCGTAGGGCACCACCTTGCGGCGCTCGTTGTAGAACTCGCCGGCCAGCACGCCATCGACGGTGTACACCTCGGTGAGGATGGGCGGCCGGTAGCGGTCGACCTGCGGGATGTCCGGGAGCCCGTCGGCGTACTTGAAGTACACGAAGGCGTAGCCCAGCACCGCCACCGTGGCGCCGGTGAGCGCGAGGAAACCCAGCGCCTTGAAGGGCCACTTCCACCAGCGTTTCCTGGGCACGTTTTCGAGCTTCAGCGTCACTTCGACGTCTCCTTCAGGGCTGCGCTGGACAGGACCTCGGTCAGCTCCGGAGGCAGCGGCGCCTCCACTACCATGCGTTTCCCGCCGTCCGGGTGCGGGAACTCCAGGCGCGTGGCATGGAGAAACAGCCGCTTCAACCCCCACCTCGCCTTCAGCTCCCGGTTGAAGGCGAAGTCTCCGTGCTTCGCGTCGCCCGCCACCGGGTGGCCGATGGCCGCGAAATGTCGCCGAATCTGGTGCGTACGGCCAGTTTCGATGGTGCAGGCCAGAAAGGCAGCGTGGCTGTTTTGAGACAGCACCTCCCACCGGGTCCGCGCCTCCTGGAGGTTGACGCCGCGGCGCTCCCGGGACGCGGCCGTCTGCTGGTGCTCGGCGAGGGGCAGGTCGATGAGGCCGCTCGACTTCTGCATCTTCCCCTTCACCAGCACCAGGTACTTCTTCTTCGCGGTGTGGCGGGTGAAGACGTCGGTGAAGTGCACCATCGCCGGGCGGCGCTTGGCGACGATGATGACGCCCGAGGTCTCGCGGTCGAGGCGGTGCGCCGGGCTGGCGGCGAAGCCGTTGCGCTCGGCCTTGACGCCCAGGTACGCGCGCACCACGTCGACCACGGTGCCGCCGGTGATGCCGCTGCCGGTGTGCGCGGCCATGCCCGAGGGCTTGTTCAGCACCAGCAGCCAGTCGTCTTCGAACAGCACGTCGAGCTTCGAGAGGTCGACCTTCGGCGGCGGCGGAGGCGTGCGCGGGGCCTCGCCCAGCAGCTGCTGCTGGTCTCCGCGGACGCTGATGACGTCGCCCGCGGCGAGCGGCTGCTCGGGCTTGGCGCGCGCGCCGTTGACGCGGATTTTTTTGACGCGGATCATCTTGAAGAGGTGGCTGAACGGCACGTTGGCCAGCGTCTTCTTCAGGTACTTGTCGAGGCGCACGCCGGCGTGGTCTTCGGTGACGCGGTACTCGAGCATGGGGGCTGACGCTGTAGCGGAGGCGGCGCCGGGCGACAAACAGAGTGTGCAGGGCCCCGGCAGCGAGGACCGGCCAGAAACACGGTGACAGTGCGGCGCTACGCGGTAGAAGCCGCCGCCATGGCAAAGCAGGTCGGCATCGAAGAGTTGCTCAAGAATGGCTCCCGGCAGTGGAACACGCTCCGCAAGGAGGGGAAGGTTCCCACGGACCACACCGGCGCCACCTTCGCGCAGCTCTTTTCTGCCAACGCCGACCTCTCGGCGCTGACGCTGGTGGGCGCGGAGTTCGACAAGTGCGACCTCTCGAAGGTCAACTTCAAGGAGGCCGACCTCTCCAACGCCTACTTCCACGGCGGTCGCCTGCAGGACTGCGACTTCCGCGGCGCGAAGCTGGAGGGCGTCACCTTCGAGAAGCTCAAGCTGCTGCGCTGCGACTTCACCGGCGCCACCGGCCTCGAAGAGGTGGAGTTCGACGACGTCGACATGGACCGGGTGACCGGCCTCGACGGCGAAGACGCGCCGCCGCCTCCGCCGCCGCCTGCGGTGGGCGTCACCAGCTTCACCCGCGAGCAGCGCGCCGCGGTGATGGGCCTCAAGGCGGAGCAGCCCGAGAACGAGCTGCCGCCCTTCCGCCCCGGTGACGCGGCGGGCACCATCCTCTTCCGCGGCCTGAAGCACATCCCCAACCCGCCGCCCTGGGTGCTGGACGTGCCCGGCCTCCGGCCGCCCCTGCCGGTGCGCATGCCCGGCGGGCTGAGCCTCGAGCACCTGTACCGTGAGGCGGTGAAGACGCGCCTCGAAGGCCGCCGTCCGGTGCCGGACATGCAGGCCGTGGCCAAGGCGCGGGACGTGGTGGCCGAGGGCGGTGGCGACGCGGCGGTGGCGGTCATGTACCTGCGCGAGGTGGGCGAAGAGGTGGTGCCGTCGGAGGCCGCGGTGGACGGCTTGAACAGCGACCTCCGCGAGGCGCTGGAGTCGGAGGACCCGACCGGCGACGTCGACCCGCGCATCACCGGCGCGCTGCTGGAGCTCAAGGCCTCGGCCGAGGCGCTGGACCTCATCGGAGAGCTGCGCATGAAGGAGGCCTCGGTGCGGTTGTTCTCCGCGCTGCTGGAGGCCGGCTTCGCGCCCGACAACAACTGGGAGGAGGCGGTGGACTCGCAGGAGGCCAGCCAGGACCTCGCGCACATCGGCTCGAACGGCAACCGCTCCGTCCTGCAGGACGCCTTCAAGACCTTCGCCGAGCTGCCCGACGAGGTGCGCCTGCGCCGCCTCGCGTACCTGGCCGAGGCGACGGCGCACGTCGAGGCCATGTCGGGCCCCACGCAGGCCTGAGGGCGCCTCACTCCAGCGCGCGCTTGACGAAGTGGCCCGCCGCGGCGTCGCGGCGGAAGCGAAGGGTGCGCGGCGTCACCTCGCCGAGGAAGGCCAGCAGCCGTCGCCGCACCTCCGCGCGCGGCAGCGCGACCTCCGGCAGCTCGAAGCACTGGCCCAGCGCCAGCTGCACCGCGTCGAGCGGCGTCAGCGGCGTCAGCGACTCGTCCTGCGCCTTCTCCAGCGCGAGGAAGTAGCGCGCCTGCACCACGCCGGGCGCGCCCGGGCGCTGGAGGTCGGAGCGGAAGGGCGTGCCGCTCACCCGGCCGTCGGGAAAGAGGAGCACCACCTCGTCGCTCAGCAAGGTCAGCCCCGCGTCGGCGCCGAGGCGCGAGAGGGTCGACTTGCCGTCGCCGCTCTGACCGCAGGCCACCAGCGCGCGCTCGCCGTGCCGCAGCGCGCAGGCGTGCAGCAGCACCGCGCCCTGCTCCACGGCGCAGAGGTACCAGGCCAGCCGCAGCGCCAGCTCGGCGCTGCCTGTGCGCGCGTCGACCTGCACCTGCAGCCGCGCGCCCTCACGGGTGAAGGCGCAGGTGCCCAGCGGGCCGTCGAGGCGCGTGCCTCCTCCGTGCGCGGTCTGCGTCACCGTCAGCGCCGGCACGCCGTGGCCGAGGAACGCGCGCCAGAAGACCCGCGGCGTCGATTGCTCGCAGAGCGCGGCGTCGACGCGCAGCACCCGCGCGCCGCACAGGAGCTCAACTGGGCGCGTTGTCGGCGTCGACATGCACCACCCGGGGCTGGTGTTTGAGCGCCTGCTTCCCCTTCACCCAGCCCCAGGCCGACACCACCACCCGGGCGCCCGGCTTGAGCAGGTGCGCGGTCGCGCCGCTGGCCGTCACCGTGGCGCGCGCGCCGCCCGACCGCACCTCGCACGACAGGCGGCTGCCCGACTCGAGGCAGTACACGTCGACCTTCTCCGACGGGCTGAAGGCGGCCACCTCGAAGAGCGGGCCGGGGAGCGTGAGGCCGTCGAGGCCCTCGAAGTCGGCGCCCGTCACCGTGACGCCGTGGAGCTGCGAGAGGAGGACCAGCCGCTGGGCTTTCATGGCCGTGCCTTCATACCCGGCGGCCAGTCAGTCGAACATTTCCAGCTGCACGCGCTGGTGGATGGCGCGGGCGAAGAGCCCCTGCTGGCGCAGCGCCGCGGCGAGCTCGTCGGCGAAGCCGTGGAGGGTGATGACCTCCCGGGCGCCGCTGCCCGCGGCGTAGGTGCACAGCGCGTCGAAGTCGGCGTGGTCGCTCACCGGGAAGGCCACGTCGGCGCCGCTGCGGCGCGCGCCCCAGGGCTCGAGGGCCCAGCCCGTCAACGCCGCCAGCGACGTTCTCCCGAGGCCGTCGAGCTGCCCTCCCCGGCGCTGCGGAGGAAAGAGCCCCACCTCACCTGCCTCGAAGTGGCCCTCGAAGCGCAGCGCGCCCACCGGCATGCCGTGCGCCTCATACACCTGGGCGACGTCGTGAATCGCGGGGTGGGCGCGCACCGGGAGCCCGCGCGCGGCGAGCTGCCACACCGCCTCCTGCGACTTGCCCA
>CALNBU010000233.1 GCA_937875615.1 uncultured Archangium sp. | reverse complement strand
GCTGCGCGCCCGACGCCCGCGAGCCGGTGGTCACCCTGGCTCGGCTGCTCACCCTCCGCGTCGCCCGCTGGCTCCAGCGCCTCACCGTCGACTGCGCCCTCTGGTCGGAGCCCGGCGAGGCCGCCCACGTGAAGAGCGCGCTCGCGGTGGCCCGCGCGCTGCTGGCGGGGCCCGAGCTGCCGGCGCTCACCCACCTCTCGCTCGGACACTTCGAGGCGCCGCTCGACGCCCCAGCGCTGCGCCTGATGCTGGAGCGGCTGCGCGTGAAGTACCCCGCGCTCCAGTTGTCGGACGACGGGCTGCTCCCGGCGGCCGAGGCGCCGGCCCTCGAGGTGGACACGCTCCCGCCCCACCTCGACTTCTACGCCCCCGGCGCGCAGGGGCTGCGGTTGCTGCTCACCCACGGGGCCTGGGTGGGCAGCGCGGGCGACGGGCAGCTCCGGCTGATGCCCACCGGCGTGCGCCGCACCGGCGTGGGAGAGCGCTTCCTGGTGCAGCGGGAGGCCCGTCGCCTCTCGCTGCAGCCGCTCGACGCGCTGCTGCTCAACGGCCGCCCCGCGCACCAGACGCGGCTGCTGCACCACGATCTCATCGAGACCCGCGAGGGCGCGCGCTTCCGCTTCGTCGTCGAGTGACTACCGACCCTTGAACTCCGCCGGGCGCTTGGCGAGGAAGGCCGCCATGCCCTCCTTCTGATCTTCGCTGCCGAACAGGTCGGCGAAGGCGCGCTGCTCCAGCTCGTTGCCCTTCACCAGCGAGAGCTCCACGCCCGCGTTGATGACCTGCTTGGCCTTCGCCACCGCCAGCGGACCGCGCTTCGCGATGGTGGCCGCCACCTTCCTGCAGTGCGGGAGGAGCTGCTCGGGGGCCAGCACCTCCAGCGCCAGCCCCACCTCCTTCGCCTTCGCGGCGTCGATCAGCTCGCCGGTGAAGATGAGCTCCCGGGCGCGCGCGCGCCCCACCAGCCGGGTCAGCCGCTGCGTGCCGCCGAAGCCGGGGATGACCCCCAGCGTCACCTCGGGCAGGCCGAACTTCGCCTTCTCCGACGCGTAGATGAGGTCGCAGGCCAGCGCGAGCTCGCTGCCGCCGCCCAGCGCGAAGCCGTTGACGGCCGCGATGACCGGCACGCCCAGCGCCTCCAGCGAGTCCAGCACCCGATGCCCCAGCGCGCCGAAGGCCTGGGCGTCTTCCATGGAGAAGGCCGCCATGGCCGCGATGTCCGCGCCGGCCACGAAGGCCTTCTCGCCCGCACCGGTGAGGATCAACGCCCGCAGCGCGGGGTCCGCCGCCACCTGGGCGATGGCCTCGGCCAGCTCGCTCAGCACCTGCGGGTTGAGCGCGTTGAGCGCCTTCGGTCGATCGATGGTGATGGTCGCGACAGATCCGTCGAGCTCCAGCTTCACGAAGTCCATGAGGTGTCTCCCTTCAGTACGTGTAGAAACCGCGCCCCGACTTCTTGCCCAGCCAGCCCGCCTCGACGTACTGCCGCAGCAGCGGCGAGGGCCGGTACTTGTCGTCACCGAGGCCCTTGTGCAGCACCTCGGCGATGTACAGCACGGTGTCGAGGCCGATGAAGTCGGCGAGCGTCAACGGGCCCATGGGCACGTTGGTCCCCAGCTTCATCGCGGTGTCGATGTCCTCCACCGTGGCCAGCCCCTCGGTGAGCGCGAAGCAGGCCTCGTTCAGCATGGGGATGAGGATGCGGTTGACGATGAAGCCGGGGAAGTCCTTCGAGACCACCGTGGTCTTCCCCATCTTCTCGGCCATGGCGCGGGTGGCGGCGTACGTCTCGTCGCTGGTCGCCGCGCCGCGGATGATCTCCACCAGCGCCATGATCGGCACCGGGTTCATGAAGTGCATGCCGATGACCGCCTCGGGCCGCGTCGTCGAGGCGCCGATGCGGGTGATGGGAATGGGGCTGGTGTTGGAGGCGAGGATGCCGCCGGGGCGCACCACCGCGTCCAGCTCCTTGAAGAGCTTCTTCTTGAGCTCCTCGTTCTCGGTCACCGCCTCGATGCCGGCGTCGACGTCCTTCACCGCGGAGATGGCCGTGGCGGTGGCCAGCTTCTTCAGCGCCGCGTCGCGCGCCTCCGCCGTCAGCTTGCCCTTCTCCACCAGCTTGCCGAGGCCCTTCTCGATGCCCGCGCGGCCCCTGGCCAACGACGCCTCCGAGACATCGGCGAGGGTGACCTGAAAGCCGGCCTGGAGCGCGACCTGCGCGATGCCCGCGCCCATCTGCCCTGCGCCTACGACGAGGATGTGATTGATCGACATGGCGGCGATCTACGGGCGCCGCGCGCCGCGATCAACGCTTGAAGTCGACCACCGCCGCCTCACCGGAGGCCTCGAAGTCGCGCTGGAACGTCACCGGCGCTCCGGCGCCACGCAACGTCACCACCGCCGCCGCGCGGAAGGTGCCGTCGCGCAGAGGCACCCGCACCGACGCCGCTTCGCGGGTGAGGCCCTGGGAGAGCTCGGTGCGCGTGCGGCGCACCAGCCGCTCGCCATCCCAGACCTGGAGCTCCAGCCCCTGCACCTCGCGGTACGAGACGGGCAGCTCGAACTGCACCGTGCGCTCGCTGGGCGCGAAGCCGAAGTACGAGGTGCGCCATAGCACCACGCCCAGCACCGCGACCAACAGCAGTGGCCAACGCCGCTTCACTCGACGTCGTCGCCCTTGCGCTTCCTGGTCTTCACTTCGCTCACCTTGACGTGCGGCTGCGCCACGCTGTCTGGCACCAGGCGAATCGAGGCCTTCACCTCGATGGTGGTGCTGGCGATGGCGCGCAGGAGCTCCTCCTGCAGCCGCTTGGACTGCAGCAGCTTGCGGAGCTCCTCGGTCATCACCCGGCCCAGCTCGTCTTTGGTCTTCTCGGCCTGCGAGAGGAGGAAGCCCAGGGCCTCCTTCGGCAGCTTCAGCTGGCCCGCCAGCCGGCGGATCGCCTCCTCGGACATGAAGACCGCGCCCAGGCCCGCCCAGGCCATGCGCCGCACGAAGTCGGGGACGAAGCCGGGGCGGTCCGCGCTCTGCGCGCCGCCGTCGTCGAAGGGGTCTGGAGGAAGCTCGTCGCTCATGGTGTCGACGCCTACCCTACTGCGGCGCCGCCTGGGTCACGGAAGGCGTGGAGCGGGCCGCGTTCTCCACCGAGACGCGCTGCGCCACCTTGCGGCTGAGCTCCATGAAGGCCTGACCCTCGGCGCCGTCGGGCCGGCTCACCACCACCGGCAGGCCGTGATCTCCGCCCTCGCGGATCGACAGCTCCAGCGGCACCTCGCCCAGGAAGGGCATCTCCATCAGCTCGGAGGCCTTGCGACCGCCGCCGTGGGAGAAGATGTGCGTGCCCTGCCCGCAGTGCGGGCAGATGAACTGAGACATGTTCTCGACGATGCCGAGGATGGGCACGTGCAGCTTGTCGAACATCTGCTTGGCGCGGATCACGTCGGCCAGCGCCACGTCTTGCGGCGTGGTGACCAGCACCGCGCCCGACGACTTGAGCTGCTGCGCGATGGAGAGCGGGATGTCGCCGGTGCCGGGCGGCAGGTCGACCACCATGTAGTCGAGCGGTCCCCAGTTCACGTCGCGCACCAACTGCATCAGCGCGCCCTGCAGCATCGGGCCGCGCCAGATGAGCGCCTGATCGGCCTCGATGAGGAAGCCGATGGACATCACCTTGATGCCGTGCGCCTCCAGCGGCTCCAGCACCTTGCCGTCGCGCGAGACCGGCTGCCGCTTGATGCCGGTCATCACCGGCACCGAGGGGCCGTAGAAGTCGGCGTCGAGCAGCCCCACGCTGGCCCCGTGGCGCGCGAGCGCACAGGCCAGGTTGAGGGCCACCGTCGACTTGCCCACGCCGCCCTTCCCCGCGCCCACCAGCAACACGTTCTTCACGCCCGGCAGGAGTTGATCTTTTCCGGCGGACGAGGGCTGACGCTTCACGTTGGCTGACATGGTGACCTCCACGGTGTCGACGCCGGCCACGCCGCGGAGCGCGGCCTCCGCGTCGGCTTTGAGCTTGTCCTTGATGGGGCAGGCGGGCGTGGTGAGCTCGATGCGCAGGGACACCTTCCCGCCCTCGATGCGCAGATCCTTCACCATCCCCGCCTGGACCAGATTCTGGTTCAAGTCGGGGTCCATCACCGTCGACATCGCGGTGAGAACCGCCTGTTCCTGCACGCTCATGCTTCGCTCGCTCTCTTTTTCCGCTAAACGCGCGTGTCCAATACGTAGCGAGCCACCACTTCGCAAGCGATGAACCACTTCATCTCCGGCATCCTGAAGATCGTCCTCCTGGAGGCGTCCGTCGCGCTCCTGTTCATCGACGCCCTCGCTGGCGAGCGCTTCGGCGTCGCGCGACGGCGGGCGCACGCCGTGCTGGCCGGGCTGATGGTCTTCGGCTGGGCCCACTGGGGCACGCCCCACGGCATCGCCCTGCAGAAGACCCTGGGCGTCATCCCCATCATCCTCGCCTGCGGCTTCGCGGTGGGCTTCGCCTTCTCGGGCGATCGCGCCGCCCGCCTGGAGGCGCTCAAGCGCCGGGCCGAAGAAGACCCCGAGGCCACCCGCGGCTGGGCGACCCTGGCGGCGCTGGTGGCCTCCCTGACCGTGAGCGCCGCCTTCGGGTGGCTGCCCGAGCTGAACGCCCCCGGCGGCTTCCTCGCCCACAACTGGCTGTGGCTGACCCTGACCGCCGCGGCCATGGCGCTCGCCTGGCGCACCAGCGGCAGGCTGGCCCGGGGCGAGCTGCGCTTCGACGCCGGCCCGCTGGTGGCGCGCTCGAAGGCGCTGGCGGTGGCGCTGACGGTGCTGCTCTCCGGCGGCTGGGTCTTCTCCGGCGTGGGCCGCGGCGAGCTGCCGCTGGTGCACCACTGGGAGCAGTTCCACTTCTACCTCGGCGCGAAGTACCAGGCGGAGGTCGGCTGGTTCAACCTCTACAAGGCCGCCCTCATCGCCGACCGCGAGTCGGTGAACGTGCTCGCCGGCCGCGTCCAGCGCACCCGGGATCTCACCAACTTCGAGGAGGTGCCCGTGGAGGCCGCGCTGGCCGACGCCGCCGCGGTGAAGGCCCGCTTCAGCCCCGAGCGCTGGGAGGACTTCAAGGCCGACTGGACCTCGATGACCCAGCTCTTCCGCGGAGACTGGGGCCGGGCGCTGAGCGACCACGGCAACTCCAACTCGCCGGCCTGGGCCATCATCGCCGCGCCGCTCACCAGGCTGGTGCCGCTCACCGCGAACGGCCAGGCGCTGCTGGGCTGGGTCGACATGCTGCTGATGCTGACGCTGTGGCTGGTGGTCTGGCAGACCTTCGGGCACCGCGCCGCCAGCGTGGGGCTCTTCCTCTGGGCGGCGATGCCCAACACCTTCGAGTACCTCGGCGGCAGCATCCTCCGCTGGGACTGGCTGTTCTGCATCGGCCTCGCCGCCTGCTTCCTCAAGCAGCGCCGCTACGCCTGGGCCGGAGGCTTCTTCGGCTTCGCGGTGGCCACCAAGCTCTTCCCGCTCTTCTTCGGGGTGGCCCTGGGCCTGCGCGCGCTGCTGGTGTGGCGGAAGACCGGCGTCTTCGAGCGCGCCTACCTCCGCTTCGCGGGCGCCACCCTGCTCTCCGGCGCCCTCCCCGTCGCCGTGGCCGCCGCCATGTTCGGCCCCGGCGCATGGAAGGAGTACGCCC
>CALNBU010000232.1 GCA_937875615.1 uncultured Archangium sp. | reverse complement strand
CCGGACTCCGCCGAGGCCCGCGCCCGCCTGGGCCACGCGCTGTGGGAGCTGGGTGAAACCGAAGCGGCGCGCGCCGCCTGGAGCGAGGCCGCCGCGCTGCAACCCGCCCATGAAGCGGCCAACGAAGGCCTCGCCCGGCTGGCCCTCGACGCCGCGGACGCCGGGGCCGCGCTGCGCTGGTTGGCGGCCACGCCACGACCGGGCCGCGCGTCGTTCCAACGCGCGCGCTGCTCGCCGCCGGCGAGCCCCGGGAGGCCCTCGAGCTCACCCGGCAGTTGGACGAGAGCCACGAGGCCCGCTACCTGCTCGGCGCCGCGCAGCTCGCCGCGGGAGAGCTGGGGCCCGCCGAGAAGACCTTCGCCGAGCTCCCCGCCGCGCTGAGCGCCTACGGCCTCGCCCACGTCGCCGCCGCCCGGCGACAGCCGAAGGAGACGCTGCAGTGGCTGGCCGCCGCGGAGGCCGCCGCCGGAGACGCCTGGCGCCCTGCCCTGGTCGCCGCCGACGCCGCGTTCGAATTTGTTGCAGACACGCCCGAGTTCAGGGCACTCACCGCCCGCTGACATGCTGCGCAACCTCTTCTGCATCTTCATCGCCGGACTGTGGACCGTGGTGCTCTTCCCGGTGACCGTGGTGTTGATGGTGGCCACGCTGAACCCGTCGGCCTCGCTCTACGTCGTGCAGCGGTGGTGGTCCCCGGTGCTGCTGTGGGCCGGCGGGGCGACGCTGCACGTCACCGGCAAGGAGCACCTCAAGCCCGGCCAGCCCTACATCTTCGTCAGCAATCACCAGAGCACCATCGACATCCCCGCCATCTTCGTGGCGCTCTGGCCGGTCGACTTCCGCTTCGTGGCGAAGAAGGTGCTCCAGTACGTGCCCTTCCTCGGCTGGTACATGACGCTGGCGAAGTTCGTGTTCATCGACCGCGCCAATCACCGCAAGGCGGTGGAGTCGCTGCGCCTGGCGGGCGAGCGCATCCGCGGGGGCGTCAGCGTGGTGATGTTCGCCGAGGGCACCCGCAGCGTGGACAGCAAGGTCCTCCCCTTCAAGAAGGGCCCCTTCGCGCTCGCGCTGCAGGCCCGGGTGCCGGTGGTGCCCGTCGCGGTGGAGGGCTCCGGCGTGCAGATGCC
>CALNBU010000231.1 GCA_937875615.1 uncultured Archangium sp. | reverse complement strand
TGGCCGATGTGCCGCGCACCTCGGCCAACGTGGTGGCGCTGGCGCGGCGCGGCTTCTTCGACAACCTCACCTTTCATCGGGTGGTGCCCGACTTCGTGGTGCAGGGCGGAGATCCACGCGGCGACGGCAGCGGCGGCCCCGGCTACGTCATCCCCTGTGAGGTGAACCAGCGCCCCTACGTGCGCCATACGGTGGGCATGGCGCTCTCGGGGAAGGACACCGGCGGCTCCCAGTTCTTCGTCACCACCTCGTCTCAACCGCACCTCGACGGGCGCTACACCGCCTTCGGGCGGGTGAGCGCTGGGCAGGAGATCATCGACGCGTTGCTGGAGGGCGAGCCGCTGCTCGGGGTGACGGTGCGGTAGGTCAGGAGGCGGGCGCGTGCTCGGCCCGCTCCAGTTCGGCGATCTCTTCGCGGATGCGCGTCCACTCGCTCGGAGGGATGGACAGGAACACCTCCACCGCGCGCGGGTCGAACTGGGTGCCGCCGAGGCGGCCGATCTCCCGGATCGCGACCTCCAGCGGGCTGCCCTTGCGGTAGGGCCGGTCGCTGACGATGGCGTCGAGGGTGTCGGCCACGCAGAACAGGCGCGCCCCGACCACGATCTGCTCGCCCTTCAGCCCCTGCGGGTAGCCGGTGCCGTTCCACTTCTCCTGGTGCTGGTGGACGATGTCGGCCGCCGCGCGCAGGTAGCCGATGTTCTTGAGCATCGAGAAGCCGTAGTCGGGGTGCTTCTTCATCTCGACCCACTCCTCGGGCGTGAGGGGGCCGGGCTTGAGGAGGATCGAGTCGCGCACGCCGATCTTCCCGATGTCGTGGAGCAGGGCCCCCTGCTCGATGTGCATCAGCTCGTCGCCGGTGATGCCCCAGGCCTCGGCGATGCGGCGGGTGAAGCGCGAGACGCGCCAGGAGTGCCACTGGGTCTCGGTGTCGCGGTAGTCGAGCGCGCGGATCATCCCCTCCAGTAGGCCGTTGGTGCGCTCCACCACCTGCTGCTCGAGCGTGGCGTTGAGCCGGGTGAGCTGCGCGTTGCGCTCCGCCAGCTCGTGCGCCAGCCGCTCGTTGTCGCGCTTGAGCCGCAGGAACTCCACGGCCTGGGTCAACACCGTGCGCAGCTCGCCCAGCGACCAGGGCTTGGAGATGAGGCGGAAGACCTCGCCCTCGTTCACGGCGGTCATCGCCACCTTGAAGTCGTTGGCGGCGGTGATGAGCAGGCGCACCGCGCCGGGGTTGGCCACCTTGAGCGCCGCCAGCAGCTCCACGCCCGACATGCCCGGCATCATGAAGTCGGTGAGCACCACGTCGAAGCCGACCTCCTGCGCTGCCTGCCGCGGATCGACATGTGTCACTGCTTCAAAACCCAACGCGGTGACGATCTTCGCGAGTGCTTCGGTGATCGTCTGATCGTCGTCAACGATCAGGAATCGTTCAGCCATCGGCCACGGACCATAGGATCTTCAAGCTGTTCGGCACAGGTACGCCTTTTGCTTACATGCGGATTTCCCGACATGGTCCGGGAAAACTTCCCGCCCGGTGGATCGCCTCGCGTACCATTCGTGACACCTATGGCGGCGCGTGCCCCGAAGAAGGTTACACCCGAAGGTGCAGTACCGGTGATCGTGATGGGCCTGGGCTTCATCGGCCAGGAGATCGCGCGCGCGGCGCTGCAATCGGAAGAAGTCGAGTTGTTGGGAGCGGTCGACTCCTCGCCCACGCTGGCCGGGCGGAAGCTGGGGGACATCATCGGCGTGCCGTCGACGCTGAAGGTGGTGGGCTCCATCAGCCAGGCCGTCGGACGGCGTCAGGGCGTGGTGTTGTTGCACGCCACCGGGAGCCGCCTGCCGAAGGTGGTGGACCAGGTGCTGGAGGCGCTCTCGCTCGGCATGCACGTGGTGAGCACCTGCGAAGAGCTGGCCTTCCCGTGGTTCAACCACTCGGCGCTGGCCGACAAGCTGGAGCGCGCGGCGCTCCGCGCGGGCACCACGGTGCTGGGGACGGGCGTCAACCCGGGCTTCGTGATGGACCGGCTCCCCGCGACGCTGGGGCAGCTGTGCGGAGCGGTGCGGCACGCGAAGGTGTCGCGGGTGGTCGACGCGAGAGATCGCCGCGAGGCGCTCCAGCGTCGGGTGGCCTTGATCCGGCGCGGCTACGAGGAGC
>CALNBU010000230.1 GCA_937875615.1 uncultured Archangium sp. | reverse complement strand
GGGGGGGCTCATCCGTAAACATGGTCAGCTGAACCGACGAATCGCCGGCCTTCTTGTCCTCCGGCTTTTTGGCTTCCTTCCGGCCCGGAACGGGAACCGGCGGTTCCGGCGCAGGCGCCGCGGCGTCGGGCGACGCCGCGGGGCGCTTCCCGCCGGCCGCGTCAAAGGCCCTGAAGCGACTCTGCAGGCCAGCCGCGAAGGCCTTCGCGGAGGCCGGCGTCATGGGGTTCTTCACCGCCGGGCCAGAGCGCGGCTTGTTGACCCACTTCACGCGCTCGTACTCGTTGCCGTTGTACGTCTCGACGTCGACGACGATGTCGACCTCGTCGGGCAGGGAGCCGCCGTTGCCCGCCAGCACGGAGACGTCGTCACCCCTGAAGCCCATGTTGCGGAGCGACTCGATGGTGCGGTCAGCCGCGGCGGAGGTGAAGTAGCCGTACCAGGTGACGAAGCGCGTCGTCTCACCCTCGGTGACCTGGAAGCTGACCGCGATGTTGGGCGTGCCGCTGTCGGAGGTGCCCAACTCCCACGCGTGGGCCTTCACCTTGTTGAAGTAGGCCGTCATGCCGCCTCGCTTTCCGCCGCGGCCGCGGCCTCAGCCAGGCGCACGTTGACGCGGTTACTGACGGCGAGCAGCTGCGCGACGTCGGCGGCGTACTTCGTCGCCGTCTCGCTCACGACCTTGCGCACGTCTTCCGGCAACTCCTCCGCGCGACGGAGGATGTCGGCCGCCAGCACCTTCGGGTCAATCTCCTTCGCCGACTCGGCGGCGAAGTCGGCCCACGAGAGAGGGAAGGACTCGGGGAGGTTCCCGCGGTGCTTCGCGTCGTAGGCGGCGTGGCGAGACGTGAAGACCATCCGCGCGTTGCCGACGCCCTTGGCGCGGAGGCCGTCCTTCTTCGCGAACGTCTCGTAGTTCGCGAACAGCAGGGAGTCGCACCACTCCTTGAAGAGGCCGCTGGCCTTCTGGTGCAACTTCAGCTCGTAGCGGTCGAAGTCCTCGCCGGTGGGATTCTTGAACGGCTTCACCACCGCGTGGGCGAGGAGGATGACGTGCATCCCCTTGGCGCCGAGCTGCTCGAGCTCCACCATGAGGCTGCGCCACACCTCGAGCGCCATCACGTAACCCTTGCCGTAGCCGTAGTCTTCGATGCTGCGGGCCTTGCCGCCCTTGCCGACGGCGAACGTCTCGCAGACGTGGCGCCAGCACAGCGGCTCCAGCGCGTCGAGGGTGTCAACCACCAGCGTTTTGTACTCGTGGCCGACCGCCTTCAGCCCGCGCACCGCCTCGAGGACTTCAGACCACGACTGCGGCTTCGGGAAGCGCGCCACATCGAGGTGCGAGGTGCCTTCCTCACCCTGGAGGAAGATGGGTGAGGGGGCGTTCGCGCCGAAGGTCGACTTGCCGATGCCTTCCGGGCCGTAAAACACGACGCGCAGCGGGCGCTCCTCCTTCCCCTTCTTCACGTTGGACAGCGACATGCGGCCCACAGCTGCGGGCGCGGACTTCGACGGGATGACTGCGGGTGCTGCGGTTGCGGTGCTCATTGAGCGCCTCCTCTTTCGGCGTTGCTGGCCAACCGGGCCAGCGCGGGTTTGAAATTCAGGCTGCGAGCTCGGGATGCACGTCGGGCACGCGAGTGAAGAGGGCCGGGTCGTCAATGGACGCCTCTCGCGCGCACACGGAGAAGAAGGGGCAGTCGCGGCCGTACTGGCTGCACGCGTCCGGGTTACGCGGGAAGCGGCCCGCCGACTCCTCTTCGCGGAGGGACTGCGCCAGTTGCCACACGTCGGTCAACGCGCCCTCCATGTCGTCTTCGAGACGGTGCACGTCGGCGCGCCCGAAGTACTTCTCTGGCGCCGTGGCCACGGCCTCGGCGACGCGCGCCTGGAACTCTTCCAGCGTCTCCGGCCGCGTCTTCAGCGCGTAGCCCTCGGCGGCCGACGCCGTCTGGCGCCACTTCCCCTGGGCGGTGCGCACGCGCTCGCCGGCGGCGTTGAGGACAATCTTGCCACCGTGCTCATCCAACTCCGGCACGTCGCCCATGCGCTGCAGCGGCTTGCCCAGCACGTCGTAGAGGCACGCGTCGATGCGGTGGCCGAGAATGGCGGCACCCTCGAAGTAGACGGAGACCTGCCCGTCCATGCGCAGGCGGCGCCAGTACTTCGCGCCCGGCGACACGTCCTCCGACGACGTCTTGTGCTCGATGACCAGCGTGAGGCCGTCAGAGAGGCGGCGCGCCAGCACGTCGAGCTTCCCAGCCAGCCTCCACGTCTGCGACGCGCGGCCGGTGGCGGGGTTGGTGAGCGGGCCCTCGAACTTGAGCTCTACGCCCAGCACCTCGAAGCCCTCGTCTTTCCACCGGAGGTGGTAGCCTGTGAGCATCACACGCAGCTTCGCGACGTCGTCCGGCTCCATCGCCACGGCATCGATGGCCTCCTGCGCCTTCCGCAGCCACTCCTCCTGCGGCAGCCCGGCCTGCATCGCCTTCCACCAGGCCTCGAGGCCGAGGTGAGCTGCGCTGCCGAAGCGCAGCTCGTGGGCCGACTCGACGGCGCGGTAGCCCAGCACGTACTGGAGATAGTGCCGACGCCGGCACGCGCGGGCGCACCGGGCGCGGCTGGCCGTCATGAGGCGGACGGCGGTCATGACCCGACCTCGCGCTGCGCCTCGGCCTTCAGACAGTCGAAGTCGAAGCCTTCGAACTCGGCCTTCAGCCTCTCAACGAAGCCCTCGCCGTGCCGCCTGCGAGCCACGTCGAGGACGGACTGCGCCACCGCCTGGTACTCCAGCACGTCGCGCGCAGAGGAGAGGCCGTAGGCCAGCGTGCAGCAGTACGAGTACAGCGTCTGTCGTTTCGGCGACATGCCGTCGAGGCAAGACAGCGCCAACCACTCGCCGAACTTCTCAAAGGAAGGGATGCGACACTCCATGGCTACCTCGTGGTGCTGCGGGCCCGCGCTCTCGTCAGCGCGTATAGACACAATACGCGTAACCGCGTAGGATTGTCAACGCGGAATCGCGCAGCGTGGTGCTGCGCGGCGTCGCAGGCGTGCGGAGTGCTAAGAGGAGTCGCGTGAAAGAGCTGGTCCCGAAGAAGACGAGGCCGAAGGCGGAGACGACAAAGTCCAGGAGCATCTGGCTCGCCGACGCCGACTGGGAAGACCTGAAGGCCGAGGCGAAGAAAGAGGGTTACTCCGTCTCGAAGTTCGCCGGCTTCCTGCTGGTGAACGGCCTGCGTCTCCATCGGGAGCAACGCGCTCAAAAGTAGCCGCACGCCTCGCACCCCACAGCGAGGCAAGTCATGGCTGACACCGAGAGTAGAAGCACCGCCGCGCCGGACACGCGGGGGCCGGCGCCGTCGCACCATGCGGGTGTGCGCGACCATCCGCCGGGGGGCGTAGTGCGAGTAGAGAAGGGTGAGTTGAGGGTGCCGGTGGCGGCGCGTACGGCGCGCTGGGCGCCGGAAGACGTGGCACAACTGGCGCTCGAGCTGCGGACGCACCTCTCGCCGAGGACGCAGTACACCCTCGGCGAGGTGGCGCAGCGGTGGCTGGCGCAAGTGCAGCGCGTGCGGCACGCCGACGAGGTGCGCAACGTGCAACAGCTCCGTCCGCTGTGGGGGTACCGAGACGGCGAGTTGTTGGCCTCGGCGTGTGACGAGTGGTTCCAGCACCTGGCGCGGGCGGGCTACTCACCGGTCAGCATCAACAAGTACCGGGCGGCTGGACGGCTGGCCCTGCGCTACGCCCAGGGCGCCGGGCTGTGGAAGGGGCCCAACCCCTTCGAGCTGTCGGCCCACCTGCGGGAGCCGAGGAAGAAGAGGGAATTGCCGAGCCAGGCGCAACTGCGCGCGGCCTGCGCGTACCTCGCGCCGGAGTACCGGGACATGCTGCTGCTGTCGGCAGCACTGGGGCTGCGCACCGGCGAGGTGTTCGCCCTGCGCGTGGAGGACGTCGATTTGACGCGCGGGCTGCTGCACGTGCGTCGCAGCCACGGGCGTGACGAGACGAAGACGGGCGTGGCGAGAGAGTTGCCTCTCCTCGACTGCCTGCGGCCGATGTTGGCGCGGCGGCTGGAGTTGTTGCCAGCGGGCCTCGTCTTCCCCTCGCGCACCGGTGGGCTGCGGCGGCGAGACGCGAAGCTGGCGGCCATGTTGCGCGCAGCCATGGCGGACGCGGGGCAGCTCGAAGAGCGCCTGGCGAAGTTGAGGTGGCAGGACCTACGCCACTGCGCCGCGACGTGGCACGCCGAGGCAGGGGCCGACGCGCGCGCAGTGCGCATGATGCTGGGCCACCTCGGCGGCGACCTGAGTGAGACGACGTACTTGCACGTGGACATGCGCTGGCTGGCTCGCGAGCTGTCGAGGCTGGACCTGAATCAGTTGGCGCCGGCAGTTGCCACTTGACATTCTGTCGCCAACTGTTGCACCGTACAGACAGCTAACGAGGTGCTGCCCGTGTGCCGCAGTCGAAGCGCCTACTGATTCGTAATCAGTAGGTCCCCGGTTCAATCCCGGGTTTCGGCTCCACGCAGCACAAGAACCCGGATCTCGAAAGAGGTCCGGGTTCTTCGTTGGAGCCGGTCGGGAAGACGCGCGTCCGTCGCGCCGACGTCGTGGTAACACCGCACCGCATGGAGTCTCCTTGCTGCCCCTCGTGCAAGCGCGCGGTGTCGACCAGGCCCGAGAACCCCTTCTTCCCGTTCTGCAGCGACCGCTGTCGCGCGGTCGACCTCGGGCGCTGGTTGGGCGGCGAGTACCGCATCGCCCAGCGGACCCCCGACGAAGACGAAGACGGTGAGGCCCCGGCGCCCGAGGAGGCGCTGCACTGACGTGGGCGTGCTGTTCGTCGGCGGAGTGACGCTGGGCTACGCCGCGCTGGTGGTGGGAATCCACCGCCTGGTGGTGGCCCGCCGCCGGGCCTTCGCCGACGGGTACCCCACGCTGCGTCGCCTCGACTGGGACACGCTGCTCTCCGGCGTCGGCAGCGCCACGCCCGGGCAGGCGGCGCTGCTGACCACCCTGCGCGAGGGCGGCGCCCCCCGACAGGAAGACTTCGAGCAGGCGGGCTTCTCGGGCGGCGAGGTGCGCTGGCTGACGCTGCTGGCCTCGCTGGTGGAGGAGCCCTGGCGGGTCATCAGCGAGCTGTCGCGCCGGCCGCCGGAGACCGTCGCGCAGCTCTACCTCCGCGAGTGGTTGGCGTTGGAGCACGAGGTCAACCCCTTCAACCTCGAGCTGGCCAGCTTCGGCTCGAAGCTGCGCATCAACCGGGCGCTGCGGCACTTCGGGGAGCAGCCGGCGCTCTACTTCATCCGCGCGCGGGCCAGCGCGCTGCTGGGCTTCAACGCCCAGGTGGTCGATGACCTGGCGCGGGCGGTGTACTTCTCGGGCCAATCGCCGTTCTACCTCCGGGCGGTGACCGACGCGCCCTTCATCGGGGAGCTGCGCCCGCCGCTGATGCGCGCCTGCCGGGAGGCCGGGGCGCCAGACAATGCTGGCGAAGGCGACGCCGACGCGTCATCGTAAGGGGTCACATGGTCGAGACGTTGTTGCTCTGGTACCACCGCTTCACCGAAGATCCCCAGAAGGTGCGCGCCCGCCTCAACGGTCGCTCGGTGCTGGTCTACGAGCCTCCACCGGACGACACCCAGGACGAAGACTCCGAGCGCCAGCTGCGCACCCAGTCAGGTCTCTCGCTGCCGGTCATCGGGGGCGGAGACCCCACCGCGGTGGTCATCGAGAAGACCGCCGCCAACGCCTTCAAGCACCGGGTCACCATCGGGCGCACCGGGAACAACGACATCGTGCTCGATGACACCTCGGTGTCCCGCTTCCACGCCTGGTTCGAGCCCCAGGGCGAGCTCTGGACCCTGGTGGACGCCGGCTCGCGCAACGGCACCTGGGTGAGCGGGAAGAAGCTGGCGGCCAAGACGGTCATCTCGCTGACGAACGGCACTCCGCTGCGCATCGGCTCGCTGCCGCTCACGTATTACACCGCACAGGGCTTCTTCGACCTGCTACAGCGCCGCGCCACCGAATGATCTGTTGTCGGTGACAAACGCGTTCCATACAGTGTCCGAACTCTTTCCGGGAAACCCACGGTGCTGACCACAGAAGCGCACGGCAAGACCGACGTAGGCCGGAAACGGCAGCACAACGAAGACGCGATGCTGGTCGACCCCGGGCTGGGGCTCTACATCGTCGCCGACGGCATGGGCGGTCACGCCGCGGGTGAGGTGGCGGCGGCGCGCGCGGTGGAGGTCGTCAAGCAGCACGTCCTCACCAACCGCAACGTCTTCAAGGACCTGGGCAAAGATCCTTCGCCGGCCAACCGCGCCGCGGCGGCCAGCGTGGTGGAGGTGGCGGTGCAGCGGGCCTGCGCCGACATCTACCGGCAGGCGGGGTCCGACGCGACGAAGCGGGGCATGGGCACCACCTTCGTCTGCCTCGCGCTCGGCGGCAGCAAGGGCGTCATCGGTCACGTCGGCGACTCGCGGGTGTACCTGGTGCGCAACGGCCAGTGCCACCGGCTCACCGAAGATCACACCCTCATCTCCGCCCAGCTCAAGGCCGGCACCATCACCAAGGAGCAGGCGGCCACCAGCCAGTACCGCAACGTCATCACCCGCGCCGTCGGTATCCAGGAGTCGGTGCAGGTCGACACGCTGCTGGTCGACGCGGTGCCGGGCGACACCTTCATCCTCTGCTCCGATGGGCTGCACGGCTACCTGAACGACGACGAGGTCGCGACCATCGTGGCCTCCACGCCGCTCACCGAGCTGCCGGAGCGCTTCGTGGCCCTGGCCAACGAGCGCGGCGGCAAAGACAACATCACCACCGTGGTGGTGGGCTGCTCCGGCGATGATCCGCAGACCGCGACCGAGGAGGTCGCCGAAGCGCAGAGCCGGATGGAGGCGCTCAAGAAGATCCCGCTCTTCCGGCACCTCACCTACAAGGAGCAGACGGCGGTGCTCTCCACCGCCACCACCCGCACCTTCCCCGCGGGGCGCGAGATCGTCACCGAGGGACAGCCGGGCGAAGAGCTCTTCGTGGTCATCCGGGGACGGGTCTCGGTCGAGAAGGGCGGAGTGGAGATCGCCGAGCTGCGCGCCGGCGGCCACTTCGGAGAGATGGGCCTCATCGACAACGCCCCGCGCTCCGCCACCGTGCGCGCGGTGGAGCCGACGCGCACCATGGTCATCAGCCGCGGAGATCTCATGGGGCTGATGAAGCGCGAGTCGATCCTCGCGGTGAAGCTGCTCTGGAGCTTCGTGCAGGTGCTGTCCGATCGGCTGCGCGAGACCAACTCCGAGCTGTCGGAGGCCCGGCAGGAGCTCGCGGCGGCGCAGGCCATCCAGCCCTTCGCCGAGGAGTAGCCCACGGCCATGGGGCGCGGACTGCTGCTCACGCTGCTGTTCGTGCCCCTCGTCGCCCGGGCCGATTTCGACCTCTATGGCTATGGCCCCCGGGCCGCGGCCATGGCTGGCGCGATGTCGGCGGAGGTGAACGACTACACCGCCGTCTTCTACAACCCCGCGCAGATGGGCGGCCGCGAGGACGTCAACTTCGGCTTCCAGTTCCAGTACGCGGGGATGATCTCCGAGGTCCAGTCCACCACGCCGGGGCGCGATGTGCGCTGCGAGACCTGCACCCCGCCGCCTACGGTGGGCACCTCGGTGGGGTTGGTGCTGCCGCTGGGCGGGGTGGTGAAGAACCGGCTCGCCTTCGGCCTGGGGGTGTACCTGCCGGGGGCGGTGCTGCTGCGGCTCCACGCCCCGTCGGCCGACACGCCGTACTGGTACCGCTACCAGACCAACCCCGAGCGGCTCCAGCTGCACCTGAGTGCGGGGGTGAAGATCTTCGACTGGCTCAAGGTGGGCGCCGGCATCCAGGTGCTGGCCAACCTCATCGGCGACAGCGCCAACATCGGCGTGGATCTCTTCAGCAAGCAGGTCACCACCGGCGAAATCAACGCCTACCTCGGCACCCGGGTCTCGCCGGTGTTCTCGCTGCACAGCCAACCCATCAAGCGCCTGCGCCTGGGCGCCACCTTCCGCTGGGCCATGCAGCTCGACTACCGGATTCCCGCCACCGTGGACATCGAGGGCATCGGCATCCTGGGCTTCGTCATCAGCGGCACCGCGCACTTCACGCCGCACACCCTGCAGTTCGGCGCGGCCTTCGACGTCACCGAGGACTTCACCGTGTCGCTCGATGGGCAGTATCAGGCGTGGCACATGGCGCCGACGCCCTACGTGGGCGTCGCCCGCTCGGGGCCGACGTTGGAGGGCCTGGGGCTGGGCTCGGCGCTCGACGTGCGCTCCGCCACCCAGCCCGCGGGCTTCGCCGACACCTTCGGCGGCCGGCTGGGGGCCGAGTACCGCATCACCGAGCGCTTCATGGTGCGCGCGGGCGGCTTCTACCGGCCGACGCCCGTGCCCCGCCAGGACACCGCCGGCACCAACCTGCTCGACAGCACCACCGTCGGCGCCTCGCTGGGCATCGGCTTCAACTTCCCGGACCCGCTGGAGATCTTCTCGCGGCCCATCTCCATCGACGTCGCGGGGCAGGCGCACTTCCTGTTGCGGCGAGAGGCCCAGAAGGCATCGACGGACCGCACGCCCAGCTACAGCTACGCGGCCAACGTCATCGGGGTGACGGCGGCCATCCGCTACGACTTCTAGCGCCCGCGCTTCTCCGGAACAGGGCGCGACGGCGCGGTGTCTGAGGCGCTAGCCTCGCCTCTCCTTCAAACGGTACGCCCCATGCGCCGCGTCGCCTCCACCACAGGCCTCCTCGTGTGCTTCACCGCCTGGGCGCACGCGCATCGACCCCGGCGCCTGGAGGCGACGCTGTCTCGGGGGGGCATCATCTCCGGGCGCGTCAACGACGCGTCTGGGCGACGCGCCTCCGTCGTCGAGCTGTCCAGGGCAGTCTTGGTAGCGGTCCCCTCGTCGGCGCCGGTGCGGATGTCCTGATGAAGCGCCTCGCGTTCTCCGGGCTCGCGACGGTGTTGCTGGTGGCGCTGGCCGTGGCCTGGTGGTCTTCGTCTGCACCTCCTTCTCGGGAGGCGCCCCTGGCGGGAGTCGTGGAGGGCGGGGCGCGGCTGCGCCTGAGCGCGTCGCCCGCGCCCGAGGAGGGGCCGGTGAAGGTGACCGGGCAGGTGTTGGCCTTCCCCGACGCGCCCGTCGCGGACGGCCCGTGGGAGGTGCAGCCGGAGGCCGGCGTGTTGGTGCGGCTCCTCGAAAGCGCGCCGGCGCTGGCGTTGTTGGAGTGTGAGGTGTGCCACCGTCCGGCGACGGAGTGTGGCGACCTGCACACGGTGCAGACGTTGATCGCCAGGGTCCGAGCGGGGGCCTTCTCTCCGCCGAAGGTGTTGGCGGAGACGACGACCGACGCGGAGGGGCGCTTTCGCTTCGATGCCGCGCCACGGGGGGCGGTGTTGGTGACCTCGGTCCGAGGTGTCCCCGCGGAGCCGGTGACGGTGCGCGACGAAGCGCCGGTGGAGCTGCGCGTCGGCGCCTCCGAGTGGATGGGCGTCATCACCCGCGACATCGAGGAGCCGGACGGCCGGGTGTTCACCTATGAGCCGCTCTCCAACCGGGTGGCGGAGCACCGCCTGCAGAAGGGCGAGCCCGGCACCGGTCGGCTGGGGTCGTTCGACGCGCCGACGGACGATCCCTGGCGGTGGGTGTGGGTGGAGGCGGCCGGCGCGTTGCCCGTCGTGCTGTCGCCGTATGAGGTCGAGCCCGCGGTGCTGGGGGCGCCGCGCACCCTGGTGGTGAAGACCCGGATGGGAGACCAGCCCATCGACGCGGAGGTGCGGCTGGAGGCGCACGGGCACACCCGGGTGCTCGAGAGCCGGGGCGGTGAGCTCCGGATCACCGGGTTGCCGCTGGCGCCCTGGACGCTGTACGCCACGACCGGGGCGCTGAGGTCGCCCACCGTGGAGACCCTGCTTCGTCCCCTGGAGTCGGAGGTGACGCTGGAGCTCCATCGCGCCGCGCGGGTGCTGGTGTCGGTGGCGGGGCCCGACGGCGCGCCGTTGCCCCTGGTGCATGGGACGATCCGGAACGCGGTCTTCGAGCAGCGACAGGAGGTGCGCGACGGCGCGTTGTTGATCTTCGACGAGGCGGCGGAGGGCGACGCCGAGCTGCGGGTGTCGGCGGAGGGGTTGAGCCCGATGACGAAGGTGCTCCAGCTCCCGCCGGGCGAGACCTCGTTGCAGGTGACGTTGGAGGCGCCCCTGATGCTGCGCGGGACGGTCGTCGACGAGCGCGGCGCGCCGGTTCAAGACGCGCAGCTCCTGGCCGCGGCGGAGAGCGAGAGCAGCTGGGGGAGCACCGACGCGCACGGCGCCTTCTCCATCGAGCTCAACGTGCCCGGCCGGTACTCGCTCGTCGCGGAGTTCCGGGAGTTCCATGTCGAGCGCACGGTGGAGGTCCCCGGGGAGCCGGTCGCGCTGCAGCTCCTGCCGCGCGGCGTGCTGGAGGTGCGGGTGAACGGTGAGGATGGGCGCCCGCTGGAGCTGGAGCAGCGCCTCCATCATCACGGCCGGGGCCACATCAGTGTGCTCCGGCCGGAGCCGCCGTCCTACGAGGCCTTCTCGGTGTTGGCGGTCCGCTCGCTTGCCACCGGCGAGGTGCGGCCGTTGAAGGTGAAGCGGGGCGAGCCGTGGGCGCGCGCCGCGGGCCTGACGGCGGGGCGGTGGCAGCTGGAGCTCCGCGACCATCTCCCGGGCCTCCCCTTCTCGCGGGAGGTGGAGATCGAAGAGGGGCGGACCACGCGCCTCTCGTTGACCATCGACCCGGGCGCGGCGCTGGACGGCCGGGTGCTCGACGAGCGCGGAGTGCCGGTGGCCGGCGTCCGGGTGGCGCTGTCTTCGGGCGGTATGGCCTACACCGGAGAAGACGGCTCCTTTTCGCTGGGGCCGCTGGAGCGTTCGCCGGTGAGCATCAGCGCGAGCGACGAGGCGGGCCGCGTCGCGTCGGTGGGCGAGGTGCGCCGAGTCCGTGGACGGGTGGTCGACGAGCGCGGCGCCGCGCTGCGGGAGTTCGTGGTGAACCAGCGCTTCGTCGAGCACCCGACGGGCGCGTTCGACGTGGGCTGGGAGCCGGGGGGCCTGTCGGTGGTGGCCGACGGCTTCGAGGAGACGGTCCTTGAGGCGCAGGAGGGTGAGGTGGGCGCGGTGGTGCTGCGGCGCAAGCGGACGTTGGAGGGCGAAGTCCTCGGCGTCGATGGGCGCCCAGCGGGCGGCGTCGCGGTGCAGTTCGTCGAGTCGGGGCAGCGGGCCCTCACCAATGCGGGGGGCACTTTCTCCCAGCCGGTCGATGATGCCCGGAGGCGCTTGCGGGTGGTGGCCACCCGCGGCGGGGAGTGGGCGCGCGGCGAGGGACAGGCGGGGGAGCGCCTCCGGCTGCGGCTCCAGCCCGGCACGAAGGTGCTCGGCCGGGTGCTGAACGGCGGGGGCGCGCGGACCAGCGTCATCATCGAGGCCGACGACTTCGACGCCCGGCTCCAGGTCTCCACGGACGAGGCCGGGCGCTTCGAGGTGGTCGTGCCCGGAGGCCGGTGGCGGTTCTCCACCGTGGGTGGGGCGGTGGCGCGGCACGTCGAGGTGTCCGGGGCGCAGCAGGAGGTGTTGC
>CALNBU010000229.1 GCA_937875615.1 uncultured Archangium sp. | reverse complement strand
ATGCACTGCAGCACGCGCGCGAGGTGCGCCGACTCCTCGCGCGCCAGCCGCGCCATCTGCGCCGGGAGCCCCGGCACCTCGGGGTAGGCCTGCAGCAGCGACAGCGCGTTGGCCGCGGCCTTCTTCTCGCAGTGCGCGTGGTCCACCAGCACCTGGTCGAAGTGCCCGAGCGCCAGCGGGAGCCACGTCGCCGCGGTCTTCCGGCGCAGCGCAATCACTTCGGCGCTGCCACCGGCTTGAAGTCGCCGGCCTTCACGTAGCTGAACTTCGAGGGGTCGACGCTGCGGCGGAAGGTCTCGTTGATGTCCTTGAGGGTCAGCTTGCGCAGGCGCGCTTCGACGGCGGCGTCGAAGGCGGTGGTGCGGCCGAGGTCGAGCTGCTGGGTGAGCGCCCAGGCCAGCTCGCCGTCGTCCGCGCGCGAGCTCTCCATCGACTTGAGCAGGCCCTCGCGCGCCGCCTTGAGCTCGGCCTCGGTGAAGCCCTTCTCGACCGCGAGGCGCACCTCTTCCTTGAAGCCCGCCTCGACCTTGTCGGTGTTCTGCACCGCGCAGATGGCGTAGCCGATGATGGCCGAGAAGTCGTCGTGCTGGCCGGGGTCGAGGTGCGTGCCGGCGCTGTACGACCAGCCCTCCTTCTCGCGCAGGCGCTGCGGCACGCGGCCGTTCAGGAAGCCGCCGCCCAGCATGTAGTCGGCGATGGTGAGCGCGGGGAAGTCGGGGTCGCTGTCCTTCAGCTTGAGCGTGTAGCCGGCGCCGAAGAAGGCCATCGGCTTGTCCGGCGTCTCGATGACGCGGCTCTGCAGCGGCATCTCGGTGAAGGGGACGGCGATGCGCGCGTACGCCTCCGGGGCCTTCCAGGCGCCGAAGGCCTTCTCGAGCTGCGCGGTGAGCGCCGCTTCGTCGAAGTCGCCCACCGCCGCCAGCCGCGCGTCCTGCGCGCCGTAGAAGCGGCCGTGGAAGGCCTTCACGTCGTCCAGCTTCAGCGCGGAGGTGTCGGTGACGAGCTCGCCGATGGTGGCGGTGTAGAACGGGTGGCCCTTGACGCCGAAGGGAGAGATGAGGCGCCGCAGCTCGCGCCCGCCCTGGCTCTGGGGGTCGTTCTTCTGCTGCTCGTAGCGGGCCAGCGTCTCGCGCTTGAGCTGCTCGAATTCTTTGGCGTCGAAGGCCGGGCTCTTGAGCATCTCGGCCACCAGGTCGAGCGTCTCGGCCAGCTGCGGGCGCCGCACCTCGATGCTGGCGGTGACGCTCTGCGCGCCGGGCTGGAAGCTGACCTGGGCCTTGAGCTCGTCGAGGCGGTCCTTGAGCTGCTGGCGGGTCCTGGCCTTGGTGCCCCGCGAGAGCATGGCCGCGGCGAAGTCTCCGGCGATGCGCTTCCCGGTGAGCGCCTTCTCGTTGCCCAGCTTGAAGACCAGGGTCAGGCGCAGCGTCTCGCCGCGCGTCTTCTTGGCCAGCAGCGCGGTCCTGGCGCCGCCCGACAGCGCGCCCCGCAGCGTGCGCTGGTCGATGTTGGCGGGGCTGGCGTCGAAGGCCTCGCCCTGGGCCACGCTCTGGCGGCCCTTGTAGTCGCGCAGCGTGGCGGTCAGGTCGCCCGCTGCGGGCACCTCGGTGCGGTCGGGCCTGGCGGTGGGCACGTACTCGCCCAGCGTGCGGTTCGCCTGCTTGAGGTAGCGCGCCGCCACCCGCACCACGTCGTCCGTGGTCACCGCCTCCACGCGGTCGCGCATCAGGAAGAACAGGCGCCAGTCGCCCCAGGCGATGTACTCCGAGAGCACGTGGCCGAGGCGGTCGCTGGCGTTGAGCACCAGCTCGTACTCGTTCTTGAGCAGCGCGGTCTTCGCGCGCTGCACCTCTTCGGCGGTGGGCGGCTGCCTGGCGAGGCCCTCCAGGGTGCTCAGCAGCGCGTCGCGGGCGGGAGCCGGGGCGTCCTTCTCGTTCATGGTGGCGCTGCAGAAGAAGTAGCCGGCCTCGCGCAGGCCGTAGTTGAAGCAGCCCACGCGGGCCGCCTTCTTTGGCTCGACGAGGTTCTTGTACAGCCGGCCCGAGGGCGAGTCGCCCAGCAGTGCCGAGAGCACGTCGATGACCGCGGCGTCGGGGTCGGAGGCGGGCGGCGCGTGGTAGCCGGCCAGCACCACCGGGTTGCCGCCCACGCGGCGCACCGTCACCTGCGTCTCGCCGTCGTGCGTGGGCTCTTCGGTGTAGGTGGTGGGCAGCACGCGCTTCGGCTTCGGCAGCTTCCCGAAGGTGTCGGCGATGACCTTGAAGGTCTTCGCCTCGTCGAAGCGGCCGGCGACGATGAGCACCGCGTTATCCGGCTGGTAGTAGGTGTCGTAGAAGGCCAGCAGGCGCTCATTGGGCACCTTCTCGATGTCGCTCTTCGCGCCGATGGTCGAGTTGCCGTAGTTGTGCCAGAGGTACGCGGCGGAGACCACGCGCTCCAGCAGCACGCGCTCGGGGTTGTTCTCGCCGCGCTCGAACTCGTTGCGCACCACGGTCATCTCGGTGGCCAGCTGCTCGCGCGAGATGATGGCCGAGCGCAGGCGCTGCGCCTCGAGCTCGATGGCGGTCTTCAGCTTCGCCTCGTCGGAGGGGAAGGTCTCGAAGTAGTTGGTGCGGTCGAGCCAGGTGGTGCCGTTGGCGTCGCCGCCCAGCTTGCCCAGCTCGGCCTTCACGTCGGCGAACTTCTTCGTCTTCTTGAAGAGCATGTGCTCGAAGAGGTGCGCCATGCCCTTCTCGCCGTAGTTCTCGTGGCGGCTGCCCACCAGCACGGTGAGGTTGACGGTGACCTGCGGGCTGCTCTGGTCGGGCGCGAACAACACCTTGAGCCCGTTGGGCAGGGAGTACTCGGAGACGCCCTCGATGGAGGGCCCGGCGATGAACGGCTTCGGGGGCGGGGCGGCGGAGAGCGACAGCGCGGCGACGACGGTCAGCAGCATGGAGGTGTCCTTTCGGTGCGTCGGATTACCCGCAACCACCGGCGCGTCGGAAAGATTCTGCACGTCGCCGGGCAGGTCGGTCAGGCGCCGCGGAGCGATTGCCCGAGCCAGCCCAGGCCCGCGCCGAGGACGTTGATGATGACGCACACGTTCCACCCCGAGAGGTGCCGGGGCTGCAGCAGCCGCAGCCGGTCGCCGCCAATCATCAGCGCCACCAGCGAGAACGAGAACAGCACGTCGAGCGCGTTGCCGAGGTCCTCGCGGCTGGGCGCAGGCCGGCGCGAAGGGAGCAGCCGCGCCGCGACGGAGAAGGCGCAGGCCGGCAGCAGCCGCCGTCTGGCGAAGAGCAGGCCGAGCACGTTCACGGTGTTGATGACGGCGTCGATGGCGCCCAGCGCCACCAGCGGCGCGCCGCCCACGCCGGAGAACGAGAGCCCCGCCAGCACCTTGAAGCCGCAGAACGGCAGGCCGACGGTCAACACCTCCATCAGCTCCAGCCAGCGGGTGTCCGACGCGCTCGGCTTCAAGGGCGCAGCTCCTGCTTGAGCAGCGCCACCCGGCCGGCGGGCACCTGCACCGTCCTGGTGACGCGCTTGAAGCCGGTGCGCTCGATGTGCACCGTGTACCGTCCGGCGGGGAGGTCGAGCAGCAGCGGGGTGCGGCCCTTCATCTCGCCGTCGATGCTGACCTGGGCCCAGTAGGGCTCGCCGCCGCGGGTGGTGATGACGTTGAGGCGCCCCTTCTCCTTCCGCCGG
>CALNBU010000228.1 GCA_937875615.1 uncultured Archangium sp. | reverse complement strand
GTGGTGGCGGCGCTCCCGGGGCTCGAGAAGCCAGACTTCGCGGGCTCCGGCGAAGGGCCCAACCGCACAGCGCTGCGCTTCGTGGCGGAGTTGGTGCTCCGCGCCCAGGTGCGCAGGTGCGTCCAGCAGCACCCCGGTGAAGCGGAGCGCCTCGTCGAGGTCCTGCGCGCCCTTGAATCGATGCCCGCCCGGACCCGAGACTCACTCATCGACATCGCACGAGGTTGACATGCACACATCCATCGACACGGTCGCGCCGCAGGTGTTCGCCCAGTCGTTCTTCGACGGCGACGTGGTCCGCGCGGAGCTCCGGCAGGAGGCGCCGCTGAAGCGGGCCCTGGCGCTGTTGCCGTCGGGCGTGAGCTGGGGCCAGCTCAACGCGCTGGCGCTCTCGGTGCGGGAGCTCGGCGGACTCGAGCCGCAAGGCGCCGCCGAGCCGATGTCGCCCGCACAGCGCACCGCCTTCGACGGCCTGCGAAACGAGCCCGGGTTGCCGGCGCCCTTCCGCGCCGTGCTGAACGCGGCCCAGCCCCGGCTCCAGCTCCGCAGAGACCTCTACGCCCTCTACGGGGTGCTGGCTGGCACGCTGGAGAAGCTCACCACCCTCGGCAGCGTGGCCGAGCTGGCGGTCGAAGAGCCGAAGCAGCCGCTCACGCCACAGGCGCCCCGCGGACTGGTGCGAGGCTGACTACCAGCTCCCGCTCGAACCTCCGCCGGAGCTGCTGCCTCCGCCGAAGCTCGAGGACGATGACGACGACTCGCTGCGGGTGATGCGCGGCGTGGAGCGCGTGTACGAGTTGGACCACTTGCAGTGCTGGCAGCGCTCGTCGACGCGGACCTCGCCGCCCTGGTACTCGGTGGCCGCGCGCAGCGTGGTGGAGGTGCTGGACAGCGCGCGGGTGCTGCAGGAGCCGCACTTCGAGTACCCCGAGAAGATGGCTGAGTAGTCGAGCACCAGCACGTTGTTGCAGCGGCCGCACAGCCAGACGTCGTAGTCGATGGACTTGAGGCGCTCCTCGGTGCGCTGCTCGGCGGTGAGGTAGCGATCATCGGCCTGCTCGTCGAGTCGCTGCATGGGCACCTTGCAGTCCGTGCAGTCGCGGGTGCGGTAGCGGTTCCAGCGACGCAGCAGCAACCCCAGCATCCCCAGCACCCCGACGCCCCCCAACGAGGCCTTCCCCTTGTGCTGCTCCAGCCCCTCCGCCAGCACCTCGCTGGTGGAGCGCGGAGGGATGCCGCTCTCCAGCGCGGTCTGAACGAAGTGACCCGCCGCGAGCAGCCTGTCGACCGCGACGCCGGAGCCTGGCTGCTCCAGCGCTTCGCGCGCCTGCGCGAGCTGCTGCCGCTCCCAGTCGGTGCGCACGCGGTCCTCCGGGAGGAGCAGGTGGACGTCGCCGCGCGCGAGGTTCCAGGCCACCACCCCCAACGGGAGACTGGAGAGCGGCTTCACCTGCGAGACGAAGCGCTGCACCAGCTCCGCCATGCGCGGCTCCGGCGCGGTGCTCTTGTAGAGGAGATAGAAGACGCGCCCGCGGTTGGTGGCGTAGACGTCGCTGGCGGCGATGTCGAGCTGCGCGCGCTCGGTGGCGCTGAGCGCGTCGGCCAGGTCCACCACCCAGGTGCGGGGGCTCCGCTCGGGGAAGGAGCGCGCCCCGTCCGCGAAGGGCGCCAGGGCGGCGTCGACCTCGCGCACCACCGGCGTCTTCGGCTGCGCGGCGGCGTCGCCCGGGCGACTCAAGAGGGTGTCGAGGGCGGTGGCCGCGGAGAGCAGCGCGTCATCGAGGCGCCCCTGCTTCATGTTGCGCACGATGCTGCCGCTCATCACCCGGTCGGTCTCCACGGTGGTGAGCGGCGGGTTGCTGCCGAGGATGATCTCCGCCTTGCGGTCGCGCACCGCGATGAAGATGAGCACGCCGTCGTCGAAGCCGCGGCGGCCGATGCCCCAATGGTTGAACAGCTCGGTGGCGAAGCGGCGCGGCGGCACACCGCCGAGGCTGTCTGTCACCAGCACCCCCAGCTGCGCGTTGCCGCGCTCGTTGATGCGGCGGGCGATGTCGTCGAGGGCGGTGAGCGTCTCGGCCTTCACCTCGCCGGTGGTGTCCTTCGCCCACTTCCCCTCGGGTGGCGGGTCGATGTCGCG
>CALNBU010000227.1 GCA_937875615.1 uncultured Archangium sp. | reverse complement strand
ACGCCGATGGACGAGAGCGCGGTCAGCTCGCTGTCTTCACCCAGCCGAGAGAAGCCGATCATCACCCCCAGCATCAGCGCGATGGGCAACACCTGCGGCAGCAGCACCGGCAGCAGCGAGAAGCCCAGGGTCAGCCAGTCGCCCAGCGTCGCGCCGCTGCCGAGGAGGAACTCCACGCCGCGCACCAGCACGAACGCGTAGAACAACGACAGCAGCATCGCCGTCGCCGCGAAGAATGGACCGATGAGCTCGCGCAGCACGTACCGGTGCAGCACCAGGCGCTTCACGGCGCGCCGGCTCCGATGTCCGTCCTGAAGTGCCGCCCCGGCCAGTCGATGCCCGCCGCCAGCGCGTTGGCGCTCGCCCGCGCCTGCGCCACCGACGCGCCTCGCGCGCACACCGTCAGCACGCGACCGCCCGCGGTGACCAGGGCGTCGCCCTGCATCCTGGTCCCGGCGTGAAAGATGAGCGCGTCGGGCGGCAGTGAAGCGATGACGTCGCCGGTGCGGGGCGCCTCGGGGTAACCGGGCGCGGCCAGCACCACCCCGACCGAGAAGCCCTCGTGCTGGCGCAGCGAGGTGTGGTTCAACGCGCCCCGCGCGCAGGCCTGCAGCACCGGGAGCAGATCTTCTGCCAACTGGAGCATCAGCACCTGCGTCTCGGGATCTCCCAACCGGGCGTTGAACTCCAACACCCGAGGCCCCGCAGGCGTGAGCATCAGGCCCGCGTAGAGCGCGCCTCGGAAGTCGATGCCTCGGCGCTGAAGCTCCCGGAGCGTCGGGGCGATGATCTGCTCACCCGCCCGCGCCAGCGCGTCGTCGTCGAGGAAGCGCGCGGGCGCGTAGGCGCCCATCCCGCCGGTGTTGGGCCCTTGATCTCCGTCGAAGACGCGCTTGTGGTCCTGAGACGGAGCCAGCAGGACGAAGCGCGCCCCATCACAGAGCGCCATCACCGAGAGCTCCGGCCCCTCCAGCACCTCCTCGAGGAGGATGGTCTGCCCCGCCGGCAACCGACCCAGCGCCCGGCAGGCCTCCGCCGCTTCGGCGCCGCTCTTCGCCACCACCACGGCATTGGCGTTCATCGCCACA
>CALNBU010000226.1 GCA_937875615.1 uncultured Archangium sp. | reverse complement strand
GGCCCGCAGCGCCTCAACCCGCTCGACTCATTCTCCGTGGGCCTGCAACGCCTCAAGTACCTCGGCGTCCTCGAGGCCGGCTCGGTGGAGACGCCCTGGCACTACGGCGCCCCCCGGCCCGCCGCCTCCTGGAAGCTCGAACACACCCTGCTCGGCGGTCGGGGCGCCCGGGTGTGGCTGCTGCGGGGCGCGGTGACGGTGGGCCGGAAGGACAGCCCCCTCACCTTCGCCGACGACGAGACCCTCGAGGATCTCCACGCGGAGCTGCGCCCTGCCGGCCTCTCGCTGGAGCTCGTCGACCGCTCCCAGTCTGCCAACACCTTCGTCGCGCTGCCCTCCGGCGGCGAGCGGCGGCTGCTGGAGGGCACCCGCGTGCGCCTCGGCGCCACCTACTTCCGCGTCACCGCCCGCTCCCGCTAGTCACTGTCCACATGACCTGCGCCAGGCGATGACGCTACGGTGCGCGCCATGAAAGCCATGGCCTTGCAGGTGGGTGCTGTCGTGGTCGCGATCCTCACGGCCGGCTGCGGCGGCCCGACGGGTGACAGCGGCACCTCGAAGCACCACTACTGGGACGTCGTCGCCGCGACTGGCACCTTCAGCCTCACCGGAACCAACACCGGCGAATGCACCGGCACCACCAGCGCCTCGAGCGTGACGCTGAGCCTCCCCGAGCCGAAGACGCGCCAGTACTACTTCTACGACGGCAAGAGCGCGTCGGTCGGAGGCGGCGTCAACCTCCACGCCGTCTACTCCGCGCCAGCGGGCACCAACAGCTGCAGCGCCTGCCCGACAGACCGCAACAGCACCACGGTGCTGTTCGATCTCTCCTTGCTCGAGGACCTCGGAGAGAATCCGTCCTCCAACACCACGGTGACGCCCATCTTCGGCGCGATGGACAACGGCGAGGTGCCGCTCCCGTGCAACGGCGTCTACACCATGGACAGCAACTGGCTGCGCGCCAAACCGGTGACGGTGGGGGCCTTCAAGGGCACCGGCTTCAGCTTCGAGAACAGCGGCACCATCGACGTGCACGAGCCGGGGCCCACGACGTTCGATGGCACCCTGACGTACTCGTTCAAGATCGACCTCCAGCCGTCGAAGAGGGACTGAGTGACGTTGTTGTTGCGTGACCGCAGCGCGCGTGCAATGCGCCCACCACTTTCATTTTACAGGTCGAAGAGAAGGAGGTGACGCATGACCACCATCAAACTGAAGGACGGCGAGTCCATCGAAGGCGCCCTCAAGCGCTTCAAGAAGGCCACTGAGAAGGCCGGCATCCTCTCGGAGATCCGCAAGCGCGAGCACTACGAGAAGCCCTCCGTGAAGAAGAAGAAGAAGGCCATCGCTGCGAAGAAGCGCGCGGTGAAGAAGAAGTTCAGCCGCTGAAAGCCGCACCCGTTGCGGTCAGGTTGGAGTGGAGGTTGGCGACCTTGATCCGTTGCCAACCTCCGTTTCGTTTTTCACAAGGAGCACCGCCATGCCCACCATCCGCGAACGGCTCGACGCAGACCTCAAAGACGCGATGCGCGCGAAGGACGAGCTGAAGCTCACCACCATCCGCGCCATCAAGAGCGCCATCAAGTACAAGGAGGTCGAGGGCCAGAACAAGGTGCTCGACGAGCCCGGCATCATCGCCGTGATCACCACCCAGGTGAAGCAGCGCCGCGACGCCGCCGCCGAGTACCGCAACGCCAACTGCCCCGAGCTCGCCGAGAAGGAGGAGCGGGAGATCGTCCTCCTCCAGGCCTACCTCCCCGCGCAGCTCTCGCCCGAGCAGCTCGCCACCGAGGTGGCGAAGGCCGTGGCCGAGGCGGGCGCGGGCTCGATGAAGGACCTGGGCGCGGTGATGAAGATCATCACCCCCCGCTTGAAGGGGCAGGCCGAGGGCAAGGCCATCAACGACGAGGTCAGGTTACAGCTGGGCAAGCTCGGCTGATCCCAGCCGGACCAGACTCCACGAATGCTGATCCCCGACTCCAAGATCCAGGAGGTGCGCGAGCGCGTCGACATGGTCGCGCTGGTGCAGCGCCATGGCGTGGAGCTCAAGAAGTCGGGCCGCAGCTACAAGGGCCTCTGCCCGTTCCACGGAGAAAAGAGCCCCTCGTTCTACGTGTGGGCCGACGAGAAGCGCTTCAAGTGCTTCGGCTGCTCCGCCGGCGGTGACGCCATCAGCTTCGTGCAGCGCCTGCTGGGCAAGACCTTCGTAGACACCGTGCACGACCTGGCCAAGGAGCTGGGCATCGACATCGAGGCCGCGGTCGACCCCGCCGCCCGCGAGCGCAGCCAGGTCAAGGAAGCCACCGACTACGCCGCCCGCTTCTTCCAGGATCAGCTCTGGGAGCCGACGGTGGGCCGCCACGCCCGCGAATACCTGCGCAGCCGGGGGCTGCTGGAGCGGGCTGGCCGACGGGCTGCGCGAGCGCGGGCTGCTGGCCTTCGGTGAGAAGGCGGGCCTCGTCGCGCCCCGCCAGAAGGCCGAGGGCTACTACGACATGTTCCGCGGCCGGGTGATGATCCCCATCCGCTCACCGGAGGGGCGCACCATCGCCTTCGGCGGACGCCTGCTCGAAGGCGACGACGGCCCCAAGTACCTCAACAGCCGGGAGAACCGGCTCTACAACAAGTCCGAGACGCTCTACGCCACCGACCAGGCCCGCGACGGCATCCGCAAGAAGAAGTCGGCGGTGCTCTGCGAGGGCTACTTCGACGCCATCGGCATGCACCAGGCCGGCATCAACAACGCGGTGGCGCTGTGCTCCACCGCGCTCACCCCCGGTCACCTGGCCCTGCTCCACCGGCTCGAGGCCAAGGAGCTGGTGCTGCTGCTCGACGGCGACGAGGCCGGGCGCAAGGCCGTAGAGAGACTGGCAGGGCCGCTGCTGGCCGGCGGCGTCAGCGCCAGGGTGGCGGCGCTTCCCGACGGAGAAGATCCAGACACCTGGGCCCGGAAGATCGGCCCCGAGGCGGTGCAGACGTCGCTCAAGCAGGCCCCCACCCTGACCGCCCACCTCTTCCAGGCCCTGCTCCCCGCCGGCCCGGAGGCCTCCTTCGAGGAAAAGATGGGCGCCCTCGACCGCTTCCGCCCCATCGTCACGCAGCTCCCGGCGGGGCTCACCCGCTCCGCCCTGTTCGGCGCCATGGCCCGGCATTTCGGGCTGCCCGCGTCAGAACTGGAGACCGCCCTGCGTGGGAAGGGACCTGCTCCCGTCCGCGCCACACCCCGCCCCGTCTCCAACGAGCCGCCCCCCGACCAGAACGAGGCCAGCTGGGTGGCCGCCGTGCTGAGGCACCGCCCGCTGCTCGACGCCGACCAGCACAAGGTCGCCTACGAGCTCAAGCACCTCGGCCTGCGCGCCCTGGTCGAGGCGTTGCAGTCGGGCGGTACGCCTGAAGACGCCCTGTACGAGGCCTCCGACACGGTGAAGCTCGCGCTCACCCGCGCCGGAGACCTGCTGCCCTCCGACGAGGCCGCCCTCCGGAGGGCCTTCGAGACCGTCTCCGCGCGCCTGAAGCTGCGCGCCATCGAAGACCGGCTGCAGTTCATCGCCCGTGAGATCGCCAACACCCCGGGGGGGACCAGCGAGCTGACCCCGGAGTCGCGAGAACTCCTGACCGAACAGGGTGAGCTCCTGTTGCTCAAGCGCACGCTCAAGGTCACTAAATGAAGTGGCCAAGCGTTTATTGATGGACGCCCCAGATTTGGCTAAGGGCGCCCGATTCCGTTGCAGGTTTGTATTCTCCCCGAAAAGAGGCCCTTCTGATGGCTGCGAAGCGCGCGAAAAAACCTACCCCCAGGAAAGACGACCCGAAGAAGAAGGTCGCTGCGGCGGTCAAGGAGCCCGCGAAGAAGACGGCGAAGGGCGACCAGCCCGAGAAGACGAAGAAGCTGCGAGGGAAAGACGCCGCCGCGCAGCAGGCGCTCGACGCGACCGCCATCGCCCGCGCCAAGCTCAAGGAGCGCGGCCGCGGCCTCACTGAGGTCGACGACGACGAGGTCGAGGAGCAGGCCATCGAGATGATGGAGGGCGGCGACGTCGACGCCAACGCGCAGAAGGACGAAGAGACCGAAGAGTCGCTCTCCGACCGCCCCGAGATGAAGGAGCTGCTGGCCCAGGGCAAGCAGCGCGGCGCGGTGAGCATCGACGACATCAACGAGGCGCTGCCGGGCGACGCGGTGTCGCCGGAGCAGATCGACGACGTGATGTCGATGTTCGGCGACAACGACGTCGAGGTCGTCGACGCCCAGAAGAACAACGAAGGCCAGGTTGAGGTCAAGCCCACCGTGGCCGCCGAGGAAGACGGCGAGCAGGACGAAGAGGACGACGACGAGAAGCCGGCCGTAGCGGCCACCGGCGCCACGGGCACCGCCGCCGCGAAGGCCTCCGCCGACGAGAGCACCAAGTCGAACGACCCCGTGCGCCTCTACCTGCGGCGCATGGGCTCGGTGGCGCTCCTCACCCGCGAGGGCGAGGTGGAGATCGCCAAGCGCATCGAGGACGGCGAGAAGGACGTGATGCGCGCCCTGCTCGACTGCCGCGTGGCCGTCGACGAGCTGCTCGACATCGGGCCGAAGCTCAAGACCGGCAAGCTGCGTGTCCGCGAGGTGTTCAAGGACGCCCCCGAAGAGCCCCAGCGCGAAGAGGAAGAGGAGTCGGAGTTCGAGCCGGAGGTCGAAGGTGACGGCGACGCCTCCAAGGAGGTCCAGCTCAACCAGGCTGAGATGAACCGCATCGAGAACCTCTGCAAGCAGCTCGAGGGGCTCAAGAAGACGCACAAGCAGGCCGAGGGCCTCGCGGAGGACGTCAGCGGCGGCAAGCGGGTCTCCGAGGCGCGCAAGAAGGATCTGCTCCAGGAGCTCACCGAGGTCCGTGAGAAGATGATGGAGCAGGTCGACGACATGCGCCTGTCGAAGAAGGCCGTCGACCGCATCGTCCAGCACGTGCGCAGCCTGATCGAGACCGTCGACCGCTCGGAAGACGAGCTGCGCGACATGGAGCGCCAGTACGGAATCCCCCTGGCCGACCTCAAGGCCGGGCTCAAGCAGGCGTCCGGAGACAACTCGGCCGCCAAGAAGCTCCAGCGCCGGTTGAACATCACCGAGGAGCACCTCGAGTCCATCGACCGGGACGTGCGTCAGGCGCTGCGTCGCATCAAGAAGGTCGAAGAAGACACGAGCATGGAGATCCCGCTCCTGCGCACCAAGTACGAAGCCATCGGCGTGGGTGAGCGCCGGGCGGAGCGCGCCAAGAGCGAGCTGGTGGAGGCCAACCTGCGCCTCGTGGTGTCCATCGCCAAGAAGTACACCAACCGCGGCCTGCAGTTCCTCGACCTGATCCAGGAAGGCAACATCGGCCTGATGAAGGCCGTCGACAAGTTCGAGTACAAGCGCGGCTACAAGTTCTCCACGTACGCCACGTGGTGGATCCGCCAGGCCATCACCCGCGCCATCGCCGATCAGGCCCGCACCATCCGGATTCCGGTGCACATGATCGAGACCATCAACAAGCTCATCCGCACCAGCCGCTACCTCGTGCAGGAGATCGGCCGCGAGCCGACGCCTGAGGAGATCGCCGAGAAGATGGAGCTGCCGCTCGACAAGGTCCGCAAGGTCCTCAAGATCGCCAAGGAGCCCATCTCGCTCGAGACGCCCATCGGCGAGGAAGAGGACTCGCACCTGGGCGACTTCATCGAAGACAAGGCGCACGTGAAGCCCGACGAGGCGGTCATCAACATGAACCTCGCGGAGCAGACCCGCAAGGTGCTGGCCACGCTGACGCCGCGCGAAGAGAAGGTGCTGCGCATGCGCTTCGGCATCGGCGAGAAGAGCGACCACACCCTCGAAGAAGTCGGTCAGGACTTCGAGGTGACGCGCGAGCGCATCCGCCAGATCGAAGCCAAGGCGCTGCGCAAGCTGCGGCACCCCTCGCGCAGCAAGCGGCTGCGCAGCTTCGTCGAAGGCCAGTAACAATCGCCGCAAAAGACTTCGACGCCCTCCCTCCGAGCTTCCGGAGAGAGGGCGTCGTCATGTGGCGAGCTCAGCGACGGGCGAAGCGGCCGGCGCTCCCCTGAGAGAGGTCCTCCTGCGCGATGCGCAGGGCCTGCGCGTACACGTCGCGGCGGTCACGCTGCGCGCGGACATCGTGGCGGTTGGTCAGCATCCGCAGCTCCCGCTCCAGCCCCTGCAGGCGACGGGTGGTGACCCGCGCGTCGCGGCGCATCCCGCTGGCCTCGTTGAGCTCGCTGCGCACGAAGGCCGCCATCTGAACGTCGAGCTGCCTCACCCGGGCCACGTCCCGGCGCGCCACGGCGCGGTCGAGCTCCCGCAGCAGCGTCTGGGCGCGGGCCACGTCGGCGCGGTCCCCGGAGGCGCCCGCCCGGTACACATTGCCCACGGGCGCGTAGGCCGAGGTGGGGGGAGGCACCTTGACCGGCTGGGCGCGGTGGGGAGCGGCGAAGGCGAAGGTCGACAGCGTGGCGGCGGCGATGAGCGTGTACTTCAACATGGTGTTCCTCCTTGTGCGAAGCGGGTTGGTTGTTTGCCTCGCGAAGACACAGACCGGCTGGCCGGCCCTTGATTCTGTTGAGTAGTTTGAAGACGCAACCTGCTGTTTCCAGACAGCGCACCCGCGAATGAAGGAGGTGGAGATGAAGCCTGCACGGCCGCCGAAGCGCCCCACCACCCCCTGGCGAGAGGCCGTGGCGCGGGCGGTGCGCTCGATTCCCCGCGGACAGACCGCCAGCTACGCGCGGGTGGCGTTGATGGCGGGGAAGCCCGGCGCCGCGCGGGCGGTGGTGCAGGCGCTGCACGCGCTCGAGGACATCCCCTGGTGGCGTGTGCTGCGCAGCGACGGCACGGTGGCGCCTCCGGTCGCCACGCGGCAACGGGCGCTGCTTCGTCAG
>CALNBU010000225.1 GCA_937875615.1 uncultured Archangium sp. | reverse complement strand
GGCTGGTTCACGCCCGACAAGGGGCTGCACTTCGCCGCCAGCGCGGGCCTCGCCGCGGCGGGGTACGCGGGCGCGGCGCTCTTCACCGACGACGTCCACCTCCGCTTCGGCGCGGGGGCGCTGCTGGCCATGGCCGGAGGCATCGGCAAGGAGGTGTTCGACGTCTTGAGCTACGGCCAGTCGTCCTACGCGGACCTCGCCTGGGACGGCCTCGGCCTGGCGGTCGGCCTCGCCGTCTCCTGGCTGGTGAATTTGGTGATTGAGAAGTTGGCCCCCCGCGTGGTCCACAGGGCTCCATGTCCCAGCTCGTCGACCGCTTCTCCGCAGCCCTCGCCCACCGCCTGCCCCGGCTGACGGCCCCGCACACGTCCGCGCTGCGGCTCTTCAACGGCTACACCGAGGGCTTCCCCCGGGTGGCGGTCGACGTCTACGGCACCACCCTCGTCCTCCACGACGCCACCTCGCCCACCGGAGATCTCCCCGGCATGGAGGCGCTGCTCGCGGCCGCCCGCGAGGCCATGCCGTGGCTGACGGCGGCGCTCTGGAAGCGGCGCGAGTCCGGGAACCAGGACGAGCGCAACGGCACCCTGCTCTTCGGCACCGCGCTGACCCGCAAGGTGCAGGAGAACGGCGTCTGGTACGCCACCCGACTGACGTTGAACCGCGACGCCAGCCTCTACCTCGACACCGCGCCGCTGCGGGCCTGGGCCAGGGCCAACCTGGGAGGGAAGCGGGTGCTCAACGCCTTCGCCTACACCGGCTCGCTGGGCGTGGCGGCCAGGGCCGGCGGCGCGGAGGAGGTGGTGCACACCGACCTCAACAACGCGTTCCTCACCGTGGCGAAGGACAGCTACGCCATCAACGGCTTCCCGGTGGAGAAGAAGCACTTCAAGGCCGGTGACTTCTTCGAGTTGATGGGCCGCTTCAAGCGCGACGCGCCGCTGTTCGACTGCGTCTTCGTCGACCCGCCCTTCTTCTCGGTGACCGAGAAGGGCCGCGTGGACCTGGTGCAGGACATGGAGCGGGTGCTGAACAAGGCCCGCCCGCTGGTGGGCCACGGCGGCGCGCTGGTGGCCATCAACAACGGCGTCTTCGTCTCGGGCCAGGACTTCCAGAAGTCGCTCGACGCCATCTGCGCCAGCGGCCACCTCTCGGTGGAGTCGCGCCTCGACGTGCCGGAGGACTTCACCGGCTACCCCGACACGCGCGCGGGGGGGCTCGGCGTCGACCCGGCGCCGTTCAACCACTCCACCAAGATCGCCGTGCTGCGCGTCACCCGCAAAGACGGGCGCACGCGCTGAAGCCGACTACTTCCGCACCTCGGCGACCAGCGCGTCGACGCTCTTCTTCGCGTCGCCGAAGAGCATGCGGGTGCCCTCGAGGTAGAAGAGCGGGTTCTCCACGCCGGCGTAACCCGCAGCCATGCCGCGCTTGAAGACCACGGTGAGCTTCGACCTCCACACCTCCAGCACCGGCATCCCGTAGATGCTGGAGGATGGATCATCGAGCGCCCCGGGGTTGACGATGTCGTTGGCGCCGATGACCAGCACCACGTCCGTCGACGGGAAGTCGCCGTTGATGTGCTCCATCTCCTGCACGATGTCGTAGGGCACGCCGGCCTCGGCCAACAGCACGTTCATGTGCCCCGGCAGGCGGCCGGCCACCGGGTGGATGGCGAAGCGCACGTTGACGCCCTTCTCGCGCAGCGTCACCGTGAGCTCGCCGCCCCGTGCCTCGCCACCGTGCTCGTCGGCTCAGACCCCGGTTCGCAGTGGTACGTCGCGG
>CALNBU010000224.1 GCA_937875615.1 uncultured Archangium sp. | reverse complement strand
ACGCGGTTGGCGCCCTTCTTCACCGCGCGCTTGGCGTCGTTGACGGTGTCCTTGGCCGTCTCCTGGACAGACTGCGCCAGCACCGGAAACGAGAACGACAGGGCCATCAGCAGCGAGAGCTTCTTCATGGGAGTTCCTTTCGGGACAGGGTGTGTGGCGGCAGGGAATCCACGCGGCGTGCCAACGGCCGCGGCCCCCATTCCAGGAGGTTGGGCACCAGGCTCGCGCACGCACGCCACAGCGGCGCCAGCGCGCCACGGTCAGCTGCGCTGCACCAGCTCCGGGAGGCACTGGGCGGCCCAGGCCTCGACCTTCACCGCGGCGTCGCCGTCGGCGCGGGTGGGGCCCACGTTCAGCACCGCCACCGGCAACCCCAGCTCCCGGGCGCGCAGCACGAAGCGGTACCCGGAGAACACGGTGAGGGAGCTGCCCACCACCAGCAACACCTCGCTGGCGTGCAGCAGGGCGAAGGCGGCCTCGACGCGCGGGCGGGGCACGGTGTCGCCGAAGAAGACGACGTCGGGCTTCAGCACGCCGCCGCATCCGCAGGGGGGCACCCGGAAGTCCTCCACCACCGCGTCGGGGAGGTCGGCGTCGCCGTCGGGGAGCAGCGTGTGTTGCCAGTGCAGCACGCCGGGGTTGTCCTCCGTCAGCCGGACCTGCAGCGCGTCACGTGGGCTGCGCGCGCCGCAGCGCAGGCAGCACACCTCGGCCAGCGCGCCGTGCAGCTCCAGCACCTCCCGCTGCCCGGCCTTGTGGTGCAGTCGGTCGACGTTCTGGGTGATGACCCCGGTGACCGCCGGCCAGGCCGCCAGCGCGTGGTGCGCGGCGTTGGGGAGGAACCGCGAGAAGCGCGGCCACCCCAGCGTGGAGCGCGCCCAGTAGCGGGCGCGGGTGCGGGCGTCGCGCAGGAAGTCCTGGTGTTGAAGGGGCGCGCGGCGTCGCGCCGGCGCCGACGGCCCCCGGTAGTCGGGGATGCCCGACTCGGTGCTGATGCCCGCGCCCGTCAGCACGCAGACCCGCTTGCCGGCCAGCAACTGCGCGAGGCGCTCCATGGGGCTCCATGCTAACGGCTCGCGGCATGTCTCGCTGGGACGACGTCACCGTCAGCTATGAGTACCGGGTCACCTTCTCGGAGACGGACGGCCTCGGCTTCGTGCACCACGCCAACGCCGCGGTGTGGTTCGAGCGGGGCCGGGAGCTGTACTTCCGCCGCTTCGGCGTGCCGGCCTCGGAGCTCTACCGCCGCGGGTGGTACCTGGCGCTGCGGCACCTCAACGTGCGCTACGACAACTTCGTCGGGTACGACGACGAGCTGACGGTGCGCTGCGCGCTGACGAAGCTGGGCCGCGTGGCCTGTGACTTCCACTACCGCGTCGACAACCGCACCACCGGCAAGCTGGCCATCCGCGGGCACACCAACATGGTGGCGGTGGAGGCCGAGGTGGTGGGGCAGCTGCCGAAGCTGGGCCGCATCCGCTGGGACCGCCAGCCCTTCGAGGCGCGGTTGGTCGACGTCGACGAGTTCTTCGACGCCTCGGCCGGCGCCTGGCGGGCCACGCGCTGGGAAGCCGACGAGCCGGAGCCGGTGAAGCCCGCGCCCTGAGGCGGAGCGGGAGTCCGCGCCGAAAGCGTCGTAGACTCGCTGGCGGTGTCTTCTCTGCGTCAGTTGGCGAGCGTGTGTGTGGCGTTGGGCCTCGGAAGTTGCGCCTGTGAGCCCTTCACCGGAGGACTCCTGTTCGCCTGCGCGGACGATGGCGACTGCGCCGAGGGCTTCGTCTGTCGCGCCGCGCGCTGCACGGCGGACCCGGGGGAAGATGCCGGCGCGTCGATGGACGCTGGCGTCGACGGCGGCGGCGCGTCGGAGCTGGACGGTGGAGGCGACGCGGGCGCGGACGCCGGTGACGCGCTCGACGCCGGCCCCCGGACCCTGACGCTGCACCCGCCCTTCTTCAGCCTGCCGGACGCCTCGGTGACGTGCCGCACCGTGGAGGTGTCGTCAGACGCCGGGTTGCCGGCCTCCGTGAACCTGGCCTGGCTTCCGCCCGGGGCCTTCGAATACTTCGCCGACGAGGTCTGCGGCGTCCCCGCCGAGGGAAACCTGCTGACGCAGGCGCCGGGCGATTCCCGGCGCGTGTTCAGCTTCCTCCCGGTCGGCAGCCCCGAGAGCCGGGTGTACGACCTCGTCGCCTTCGCCGACGGCTACGGCCTGGCGCGCGCCGAGGTGGAGTGGAACGTGGCGCGCAAGCTCCTCTTCTCTGGCGTGCCGGGGACGGCCCCGGTCGGCGGCTGTGTCGCCCTCTCGCTGCGTCGGCAGCGCGGCAACCTCGACTTCTCCGGCCCGGCCGAGGTGGTGACGTTGAGCGCGTCGGTGCCCGGCGCCTTCTTCGGCGACGCCGGCTGTGCGGGCGCCGCCAGCACCGAGCTGGTGTTCGCGCCGGGGCAGGCCTCGAAGCAGCTCTTCTTCAAGCCGCAGACGCCGGGGCCGGTGGTGCTGCGCGCCGAGGCCCTCTCCTACGCGGGCGCCGCCGCCGCCATTTCGGGCCTGCCCATGGTGCGCCGCTTCCAGTGCAACGTGCCGAGGTTCACCGCGCTGCAGGCCGACGGTGGCTTCCCGCCCACCGTCACCTCGCGCGCCTGCGCCTTCAGCCCGCCGGTGGCCAGCCTCGGCGACTCCTTCGTGGTGCTGCAGACGGTGAGCTCCATGGAGGACCCGGTGGCCAACATGTCTGCGGTGTCCCCGCGCTGTACGCTGACGGGGACGGGCACCGTCACCTGCTACCGCTCGTCGGACAGGGCGGCGTTGGACCTCACGCTTCAGGTGGTGGAGGTGCCGGGCGTCGTGGTGCGCACCGGCACCGCGGGGTGCACGGCGGGGTCCCTGACCCTCGACGCCGGCGTCGGCGAGCCGCTGGTGCTCAAGGCCAGCACCTCCGCGCAGGCTGACCTCAACCGCAGCTACCTCCACACCGTGCAGCCCGCCGACGCCGGGCGCTTCGACCTCATCCCCCAGACCGGCTGCGCCAACTTCACGGCCCAGGCCCTCTACTGGCCGGGCGTGACGGTGGAGAGCCACCGCATCGATGCCGGCGTCCCGACCAACGTGGCGGTGCGGAGCTTCGTGGGGCTGACGCCCATCGCGGAGCCGCGGTTGCTGACGCTGGTGCAGGTCGGCGGCACGGTGGGCATGACCTACACGCCGGCCTCGGGCCTGTTCCGCGCCAACCCCTGGGCAGACGACGCGGTGGGTCTCTCGCGCAACCTGGGCGATGCGGGCGTGTTGCCGGCCCTGCCGGAGCTGTTCTTCCAGCGCGCCGACTTCGGTGCTCGCGGCACCGTGGAGTTGGCGGCCTTCGACCTGGAGGCTGGCGAGCTCACCGCGACGCGCCCGGTGGGGCCGGTCGACCCTTCGCGCACGGTGCTGCTCTCCACGCACCAGAGCCTGGGCGGTCAGGGCGTGGGCGAGTCCGCGGACACCCTCGACGACGTCACCACTGCGCTCTTCGCCTTCTCGGTGAACGACGCCGGCACCCAGCTGACGGTGACGCGCGGCAGCGCCGCCGCGCGCGCGAAGGTGATGGTGCAGCTGCTGGAGCTGGTGCCGTAGCGCTCAGCCCGCGACGGGGCCCTTCGCGTCGCGGTGGTTGAGCGCGGCGCGGATGAAGCCCGAGAAGAGCGGGTGCGGGGCGTAGGGCTTGCTCTTGAACTCGGGGTGGAACTGGCAGCCGATGAAGTGCGGGTGGCCGCCCAGCTCCACCATCTCCACCAGGTCCAGCTCGGCGTTGACGCCCGAGAAGCGCAGGCCCGCATCGCCCAGCTTCCCGCGGTACGCGTTGTTCACCTCGAAGCGGTGGCGGTGGCGCTCGGAGACCTCGGTGGCGCCGTAGAGCTGCGCCGCCAGGGAGCCTGACGTCAGCGCGCACTGGTAGGCGCCGAGGCGCATGGTGCCGCCCTTGTCGGCCACGCCCTTCTGGGACTCCATGATGGTCACCACCGGGTGCGGCGTCTTCTCGTCGAACTCCACGGAGTTGGCGCCGGCGAGGCCCACCACGTTGCGCGCGTACTCGATGACCGCCATCTGCAGGCCGAGGCAGATGCCGAAGAACGGCACCTTCTTCTCCCGCGCGTACTTCACCGCCTGGATTTTCCCCTCGGTGCCGCGCACGCCGAAGCCGCCGGGCACCAGCACCGCGTCGCAGCCGGTGAGGAGGGCGTCGGCGCCGCGCGTCTCCAGCTCCTGGCTGTCGACGAACTCCAGCTTCACGCGGCAGTCCGAGGCGATGCCGCCGTGGATGAGCGCCTCGTTGAGCGACTTGTACGACTCCTTGAGCTCGATGTACTTGCCGACGATGCCCACCTTCACCTCGCCCTTGGCGGGCCGGGTGATGGTCTCCACGATGCGCTCCCACTTCTCGAGCTTGGGGGCGCGCGTCCAGATGTTGAGAATCTCGGCCACCCGCTCGTCGAGGCCCTGGCGGTGCAGCTCCAGCGGGAGCTGGTAGACGCTGGAGACGTCCGGCGAGGTGAAGACGTTGCCGGTGTCGACGTTGCAGAACATCGCGATCTTGTCCTTGAGCTCCTTCGTAATCTCGCGGTCGGTGCGACAGATGAGCACGTCGGGCTGGATACCGATTTCGCGCAGCTTCATCACCGAGTGCTGGGTGGGCTTGGTCTTCACCTCGCCCGCGGCGGCGATGTACGGGAGCAGCGTGAGGTGCACGTAGCAGGTGTTGCCGGCGCCCACGTCGTAGCGCATCTGGCGGATGGCCTCGAGGAAGGGCAGCGACTCGATGTCGCCTACCGTGCCGCCCACCTCCACCAGCACCACCTCGTGGCCCTCGGCGGCCTGGTGAATCATCGCCTTGATTTCATCGGTGATGTGCGGAATCACCTGCACCGTCTTGCCGAGGTACTCGCCGCGGCGCTCCTTGCTGATGACGGAGTGGTACACGCGCCCGGTGGTGAAGTTGTTGAGGCGCGACATGCGCGCCTCGGTGAAGCGCTCGTAGTGGCCGAGGTCGAGGTCGGTCTCGGCGCCGTCGTCGGTGACGAAGACCTCACCGTGCTGCGTGGGGCTCATCGTGCCCGGGTCGACGTTGATGTAGGGGTCGAGCTTGAGCAGCGTGAGGTCGAGGCCGCGGTTCTCCAACAGGGCGCCCATGGAGGCCGACGCCATGCCCTTTCCGAGGGAGCTGACCACGCCGCCGGTGGTGAAGATGAACTTGGTTTTTCGCTGGCGCATAGGCGCGTATGACGCTGGAACCAGCCGGAGGTCAACGACCCTTTTGGCGCGGCCTGCCCGCTGGAGGCCGTGGCGCTCGACCCGTCGCTCAGCTCAAGGGCACGTCGAAGGCCCGGCCGGTCTCCACGTACGACTTGAGGCGCGAGAGGAAGATGACCCACCCCTCGCGGTTGTGCGCATAGCCCGGGTCATCGTCTTCGATTTCATCGTGCGTCACCGTGACCTGGGTGGCGAACCCCGCGTCCCGGAGCTCGTAGGTGAGGCGCGACTCGAAGACCCTGCCGGGCGTGCGCCAGGCGGGCCCCGCGCGGTGCCGCACGCACCAGCGCGCGCCGCGCTCGAAGGCCAGCACCTCGCCCTCCACGTGCACCGCCTCGCCGCCGTTCCCGTCGGGGCCCACGTAGCGGTACGGGCTGCCGGGTTCGAAGCTCGTCTCCAGCCGGCTGCCGAAGAACAGCGCGGCCACGCCGGGCGGTTGGGTGAGCGCGGCGAAGACGACCTCGGGCGTCGAGGCGATGTAGAGGGTGGCGGTGATGGATTTCATGGCGTGAAGCGTAGGCGCGCGCGGCAGGACGGCGCTTGAAGGAACGCGACAATGGCGCGACTCAAAGGCGGCCCACCCAGGGGCATCATCAAGCGCCCCGGCGAGGCGGGGCTGGCGCTGACGCACCTCCGCTACGAGGTCGACGCGCCGCTCGACCGACACCTCGAGCACTGGTGGTCCGTCACCTGGAAGCTGCCACCGGGAAAACGGCACGAGGCGTCGACGCTGCCGCACCCGTCGATTCACGTGGTCTGGGAAGGCGACGGCGTGCGGGTGGTGGGCGTCACCACCGGCCGCTTCACCCGCGTGCTCGAAGGCGAGGGGCGCGTGTTCGGCGCGAAGTTCCTGCCCGGCGCGTTTCGCGCGGTGCTGGGCGCGCCGGTGTCGTCGTTGACCGACCGGGTGGTGCCGTTCAGCGAGGTGGTCGGGGTCAGGCGGGCGCGCGCGTACCGCGACGCGCTGGCCTTCGCCGCGCACGACGAGGCGCGCGTGAGGTTCGCCACCACGTTCTGGCGCGCGCTGCTGCCCCCGCCGCCCGCCGACGCGCAGCTGCTGGCGGAGCTGGTGCGCGCGGCGACGGAGGACCGCGCCGTGCACTCCGTGGAGGTCCTGCGCGAGCGCGCCGGCCTCCACCTGAGGGAGTTGCAGCGCTGGTTTCGGGACGCGGTGGGCATCTCTCCGAAGTGGATGATTCAGCGCTACCGGCTGCACGCGGCGCTGCTCGAGCTGGAGCGCGGCGGCCGGGCGCTGACCTGGCTGGCGCAGGAGCTCGGCTACGCCGACCAGGCGCACTTCACGCGCGACTTCAAGGCGCTCACCGGGTTGACGCCCTCGCGGTACGCGGCGGTGTCGGGCGCCGCGCGCGGAGGCCTCAGCGAGAGAAGAGGTCGGTGAGCTGCCCGTACTTCGCGCGGTAGTCCTCGAAGGACTCGTTGATGGTCGCGAAGGCCTCGGCGCGGTCGTAGACCTCCGCAATCTCCACCAGCGCCGCGGGCTCTCCGGGGAGCTGCTTGTAGGTGAGGAAGTAGTGGCGCAGGCGGTCGATGAGCGGCTGCGGCACGTCGGAGATGTCCTTCCAGCCACCGTAGACGGAGTCGCCCTTGAGCACGGCGATGATTTTGTCGTCGGCCTCGTGCTTGTCGAGCATCCGCAGCCCGCCGATGGGGTACGCGTCGACGAGGATGGCCCCGTGGGTGATGGGCTTCTCCGTCAGCACGCAGATGTCGATGGGGTCTCCGTCGCCGACGATGCCCGTCTGGCCGGTGCGCTGAGCGCAGCGCGCGCCGACGCGGGTGTCACAGAAGGTGCGGGGGATGAAGCCGTAGAGGCAGGGCGCCTGGTTCGAGTACCGCTGCGGTCGGTCGAGGCGGAGGATGCCGCTGGCCTTGTCGACCTCGTACTTCACCGCGTCGGTGGGGACGATTTCGATGTAGCTCGTCACCAGCTCCGGCGCCTTCTCTCCCGGCGAGACGCCGTGCCACGGGTGGGCCTGGAAGAAGAGGCTCAGCGCCTGGGTGAGCGAAGGAGTCATGCGGGCCTCGTAGCACGCCGCGCTCTAGCGCGTGGCGAAGAGGCGCCGCAGCGCGGCCTCGGCCAGGGGCACGTCGTCGGGCACGTCGACGGCCTGGGTGGCGTGCGGCGTCTCGCGACAGAGGATGCGCACCCCGTGGAAGAGCGCGCGCAGCTGCTCCAGCGATTCGACCTGCTCCAGCGCGGTGGGCGGCCAGGCGGCGAGCCGGGCCAGCAGCGCCGCGCGGTAGCCGTACAGGCCCAGGTGGGCCCAGCGAGCGAGGGGCACGTCGGCGTTGCGCGTGGAAGGAATGTCGGCGCGTGAAAAGTAGAGGCCGAAGCCCGCCTCGTCGCGCACCACCTTCACCACGTTGGGGTTGGGGCGCTCGTGGTCGTGGAGCGGTCGCACCAGCGTCGCCATCTCCACCCCGGCCTCGTCGAAGGCGCGCGCCAGGGTGGCCAGCGAGGCGGGGTGTACCGCGGGCTCGTCGCCCTGCACGTTGACCACCACCGTGTCGGGCGGCAGCGCCAGCGCGGCGGCCACCTCCGCCACCCGGTCGGTGCCAGAGGCGCAGGTGGGCGAGGTGCGCTGGGCCTCGCCGCCGAACCCGCGCACCGCCGCCTCGATGCGCGCGTCGTCGGTGGCCACGATGACGCGGGAGAAGCAGCCGGCCTCCACGCAGCGCTCGTACACGTGCTGCACCATGGGCTTGCCCAGCAGCGGCGCCAGCGGCTTTCCGGGGAAGCGCTGCGCGCCGAAGCGCGAGGGGATGACGGCGAGGAGGCTCATGCGTCGGCGGCGTAGCAGCGCGCGAGGCGCCCCGCGAGGACTGGGAGGCTTCGGCGCGCCGCGCGTGCTCTGCTGGCGACATGGATGGAAACGTGGCGCCGGTGCAGCGGCGCGAGGCGGCGGCGGTGCCCCTTCGGGAAGGCACGTGGGCCGCGGCGGTGCGGGTGAGGTTGCCCTTCGTGGAGGGCGCGCCGCTGGCCGGGTGGGGGCCCTTCAGCCTCGACGGTGAGCGGGTGGCGAAGCGCGAGCACCCCGACCTGCCGCTGTACGGCCGGGTGCTGGTGTTGGAGCACGGCGGGCGTCGGGTGGCGCTGTGCAGCGCCGACCTCCACGGCGGCTCCCGCTGGGTGAGCGAGCACCTCGCGCGCGCCTGTCAGCCCCTGGGCTTCGACATCGGCAACGTGTCGCTGTGCGGCACGCACAACCACGCCGGCCCCGCGGGGTTGTACGCGTCGCGGTATTACGACGCCTTCGTCGGCTCCAGCAGCCAGTGGCGCCTGCTGTGCCCCGGTCAGCGCATCGCCTTCAACGAGACGCTGGCCTCCGAGCTGGTGCGCCGGCTGGCCCTGGCGGTGGCCGAGGCGGTGCGCGCCCTGCGGCCCGCGACGGCGGCCTTCTCCTCGGGACGCCTGGCGGGCTGGAGCGTCAACCGCAGCTTCGACGCCTTCCGCGCCAACTTCCCGGGCCTGGGGCCAGAGGCGGTGAAGGCCGAGCTGGTGGCGAGGGGCCTGGTGGCGACGGACGACGTGCGGCCGCTCGACGCGCGCCACGGCGTCGACGAAGCGGTGCGCAGCCTGGTGGTGTTCGACGCCGCGCGACCGGAGGTGTTGCTGGCGGCCTTCTCGACCTACGGCGCGCACAACGCGATTCAGTACCGGGAGCACGAGCTGCAGTCGTCGGACTTCTTCGGCCACGCCGCGCTGGAGCTCGAGCGCCGCGCGCCCGGCGCGGT
>CALNBU010000223.1 GCA_937875615.1 uncultured Archangium sp. | reverse complement strand
GACGCCCGTGAAGTTGACGCCCTTCCCCGGCGAGCTCTCCCACCCCCAGCCATCGTCGCCCAGCTCGCGCAGCTGCGCCTCGAGCCCGTCGTGGTCCCGCGCAGAAACCGACTCCCGGTGCCGCACCTCGGCCACGAAGTGGGCCACGCGCTGGAGGTGGTCGACGAAGCGGGACCGGTCGAAGCGGCGCGTCACGTCTCCTTCGCGCGCGGCGAAGCGCTCCAGCAGCGGCAGCAGCCGGTCGAGCTCCGCGTCGCGCTCGAAGGCGTCTCGCCGCCACGGCGCGGCGAAGTCCCGGTGCTCGACCAACTGGCGCACCGCCCCCAGCAGCGCGAGGCGCGGCGGCTCCGCGTCGAAGCCGCGCTTCCGGCGGCGCAGCGCGCGGCGCACGCCCTCTGGTTGCCGCTGCAGCAACACCTGGAAGTGACGTTGGAAGGCGGTCGACAGCAGCGCCTCGGCGTCGCCCTCGGTGGTCACGCCGAAGAGCGGGTCCACGCCCGCCTCCACCGGGTACTCGCGCAGCAGGTCGCCGCACAGGCCGTGGATGGTGCCGATGCGCGCCACCTCCAGCTCTTCGAGCGCCGCGGTGAGCCGCGCCAGCTCGTCTGCGGCCTCCGTCTCGCGCCGCGCGCGCTCCAGCCGCGCCCGCAGCCGCAGCTTCATCTCTCCGGCGGCCTTCTCGGTGAAGGTGACGGAGATGAGCTGCTCCAGCCGCGCCCGGCCCTTCACCACCAGCTGCACCACCCGGTCCACCAACACCGTGGTCTTGCCGGTGCCGGCCGCGGCCTCCACCACGAAGGTGGTATCGAGCTCCTCCAACAGGCGCGCGCGCGCCACCGCGTCGCTCACGGCCGCCCCCTCAGTTCCCGCAGCGCGTTGAGCTCCGGGCGCTTCGCCTTGCCACTGCGCTGCACCCGCGCCTCCTCACCCGGGCCGCACAGCGTCCGGAAGTTGCACCACGTACACTCGCCCTCGGCCGGCGCCGCGGGGAAGAAGCCGGTCTCCAGCGCCTCCCGGAGCGTACGCACCACCAGCGAGAAGGCCTCGCGCGTCTGCCCGTCGAGCGCCGTCTCCACGCTGACGTAGCCGCCCACCTGCGTCATGTAGAAGAGCCGCCCGCCGGCCACCCCGGCGTCGGGGAAGAGCCGCTCCAACACCAGGGCATAGAGCAGCGGCTGCAGATGCCGGCCGCCGCCGATGACGTTCCCCGGGTGCGCCCGCGCCCGCCCCG
>CALNBU010000222.1 GCA_937875615.1 uncultured Archangium sp. | reverse complement strand
TGGTGGAGTTCGGCGACGTGGGCATCGTGCTCACCGCGGGCGTCTTCCTCTCCGGCTTCGTGCTCGCCGGCACCATGGCCGACTACAAGGAAGCAGAGCGGCTCCCCGGGGAGATCGCCATCACCCTGGAGACGCTGGAGGAGATCTTCGTGTTGGCCAGCACCGGTCGTCCGGCGCTCGCTGCGGGCGAGTTCAAGCGCGAGACGCTGGCGGTCGCCGACATCATCAAGGCGTGGCTGGTGCGCGCGCGGGGCACGGCGGAGGTCTTCGAGGCGCTCACGCACATGAACACCGTCATCCGGCGCCTGGAGGCGGGCGGGGCGGGGCCCTACGCGTCGCGCGCGGTGCCCCAGCTGTTGATGCTGCGCAAGAACGTCTCCCGCATCGACGTCATCCGGCGCACGGGCTTTCTCCCGCCGGCCTACGCGCTGCTGGAGGTGCTGCTGGTGATGATCCTCACCCTGCTGCTGGCCGCGTCGTTCAAGAGCTACGTGGCGGAGTTCATCCTCATCCCCGTGGTGACGCTGGTGAACACGTACATGTTGCGGCTCATCAAGGACATCGATGATCCCTTCGACTACGCGCCCGACGGCGCGAAGCTGGGCGGCGCCGAGGTCGACCTCTTCCCCCTCGACGAGTACCGCGCCCGCCTCGCCTCACGGCTCGACGTGGCGTGACGCGTGGTGCTGGAGGAACGCGCCGAAGCCGGCGCGCGACTCCAGCTTGAAGTCCGGCAGGCGCTCCAGCGCCTCGGGCCCGAAGTGGTACTGCTCGATGACCAGGCTCGCGCGCACCTGCCCCTCGCCGCCGCTGAAGGGCTCCACCGCGTGGGCGAGCGCGCCCCTGAAGTGGACGAGCTGATTGGGCGCTGGCGGCAGCCGCCCCACGCTGGTGGGGCCGTCCCACAGCTGGAGCTCGCCGCCGCGCGCGCCGGGCACCTGCAGGTACAGGACGCTGACCAGCTCCGGCACTGCGTCGGGTTCCTCCGCGGGCTTGCGCAGGGTGGCGTCGACGTGCCGCGCCACCGCGCCACCTTCGCTCACCAGGAGCACGTTGAGGTACCAGGCGTTGGGTGTGCGCGCCCCGGGCTTGCGCCACCAGGGCATCAAAGCGCGCACCGCGGGCGCGCCCAGCACCGCGTCGAGCCAGGGCGCGAGGGTCGGAAAGTGTCCGCACACGCGGCTGCGCCCGGCGTCGCGGAAGATGACGGCGAAGCCGCGGCTCGACTGGAAGGGGCCGGCCAGCGTGCTGCGCCCCACCAGCGGTGAGCTCAGCAGCGCGTCGCGCAGCGCGCGGAATTCTTCGGGCGGGAGGGCCTCGCGCTGCAGGTGGTAGTCGCGCACGGTGGGAGGGTGTCGTACAGGGCAGTAAATTTGCCTGTTGAACCCTGTAGCAGATGCTCCCGCCCATGCAGGACACTCATCAAACCAGACCAGAGCGCGTGCCCTTCAAGCACCCGGTGCGCGTGGAGACGATGGACGAGCCGAAGCGGGTGATCCGCACCCTGGCCGACAACGTGTCGTGCGACGGCATCTTCCTGCGCATGCCCGAGCCGCTCACCGAGGGCACCCGGTTGCTGGTCTCGCTGGAGGCGCGCGGGGCTCCACACCTGCTGGCCGAGGGCGAGGTCCGCTGGGGGACGCGGCAGGCGGCGTGCGCGGGCTGTGGGGTGTTGTTCACCCGCTACGCGCACCCGCGCAGCAAGGCGTTGCTCGCGCACCTGGTCGATACCCACGCGCACCAGCGCGCTCGCCGCGTCGCCGGTCGGCCCACGCGCTGGCGCCGTCCCATCACCACCCTGGTGGTGGCGCTGTTGTGTGGTGGCCTGCTGGCGTTGCCGGTCGCGCTGCGGGGCGACGCCCCTGCGGCGGTGGCGGCAGTGGCGGCGCAGCCGGTGTCCGTGCCCGCGCCGCGCGTGATGCCAGCTCCGGTGGTGGAGGTCGCGCAGGTGACGTCTCCCGGGCCGGAGGCGCCCGCGGAGCTCCCGCGGCTCGAGGCGCCGCCCGAGCTCTCCGCGGCGAAGCAGGCGAAGACCAGGCGGGTGTTGAGCTCCGCGCGCGCCGGCGCGGCGAAGCCCTCGCTGGCGCAGGCGCTGCAAGGCGCGCCGCCGCCGGAGAAGGTCGCGCCGCGGTCCCGCTTCGGCTCGGAGTTGACCATCGCCGGGACCTCGCGCGGGAGCCTTCCGCTGCCCTCCGGTGCGGCGAAGGCCCTGGCGTGGGAGGTCTCGCCTCACGCGTTGCGCTTCACCGTCGAGGGGCAGGTGCTCTCGGCCTTCGTGTTGAACAACCCGGCGCGCGCGGTCATCGACGTGCGCGGGAGCCGGCCGCAGCAGTCGCAGACGCTCAAGCTGGCGGCGCCCCACGTGAAGTCGCTGCGCGTGGGTGAGCTGGCCGACGGCACCCGGCTGGTCATCGACCTGGAGCTCGCGCCCAGCTCCGCGCGGCAGGTGGGCGACGCGCTGGTGTTGCAGTTCTGAGCCCGGAGCTCTCGCCCGGCGTGGTGCTGGCGCTGGCCGGCGTGGCGACCCTGGCCGGGCTGGTGGACGCCATCGCGGGCGGCGGAGGGCTCCTCACCCTGCCTGCGCTGCTGACGGCCGGGGTGCCGGTGCCGCTGGCCTTCGGGGTCAACAAGGGCTCCGCGGTCTTCGGGAGCGGCGCGGCGCTGGTGCGCTTCTGGCGGGCGGGGCTGGTGGACGCGCGGCGGGCTCCGCTGCTGTTCTCGCTGGGCCT
>CALNBU010000221.1 GCA_937875615.1 uncultured Archangium sp. | reverse complement strand
GGGCCGTCGAGCACCAACCCTGACGCGCCGCCCTACGGCGTGCGCTTCCGGCTCAAGCCAGACTTCGACGAGACGCCCTACGGCACCCATGAGCGGGTCATCCTCCAGGCGCTCAAGCGCTACGGGATGGTGCTCTCCGACGGCGGCAACATCGCGCTCACCTTCGCCGACGATCGGCACACCGCCACGAAGTGGGCCAGCCTGGGCATCACCGCGCAGAGCTTCATCGGCATCGGCGTCGACGACTTCGAGGTGGTGGACCTGGGCGAGGAGATCCCGCTCACCTACGACTGCGTGCGCGCGCCCTGAGCGCTACAGCCCGCCGTCGGCGCGCAGCGCCTCGCGCAGCGCCTCGCGCAGCGTCCTCGCCTCGGCGTTCCCCGGGTCGACGCGCAACACCTGCTCCAGCACCTTCAACGCCTGCGCCGGGTCTCCCTGCGCCAGCGTTCGGGCGTTCTGCAGCGGCCGATTCACGAAGCGCTCGATGACCGGCTCCGTCAGACGGCTGTGCGCCTTGGGGTTGATCTTCACGTCCCAGGCCAGCAGCTGCGCCGCCTGCTCCGGCGTCAGCGAGTCGAGCTGCGCGTAGACGAAGGCGTACTCCACCAGCCAGGTGTGCAGCGGCTTGCAGATCTTCGGCTTCGTCTTGAGGCACGGCCGCAGCACCTCCTGCGCCCGGGCCACGTCGCCGGCCACGAAGTACAGGCGCGCGAAGTCCTCGGGAGGTGGCGCGGGCGCCGCCGCCGGCTTCGGGTCCACCGCGAGGAGCGTCAACAGGGTCAGGGTCAGCATCAGTACGCGTTCTTCGAGAGGAAGCCGCCCAGCGCGGTGCGGAGGAGGATCTTGAGGTCGAACAGCAGCGACCAGTTCTCGATGTAATAGAGGTCGAAGTCGATGCGGTCCTTGATGCTGGTGTTGCCGCGCAGGCCGTTCACCTGCGCCCAGCCGGTGATGCCCGACTTCACCATGTGCCGCAGGTGGTAGCGGGGGATCTGCTTCTTGAACTCCTCGATGAAGACCGGGCGCTCCGGTCGGGGTCCGACGAGGCTCATGTCCCCGACCAACACGTTCCAGAACTGAGGCAATTCATCGAGCGAGCTGCGGCGCAGGAACGCCCCCAGCAGGGTGCGCCGGGGATCATCGGCGGTGGTGAAGCGCGCGCCGGAGGTCTCCGCGTCGACGCGCATGGAGCGGAACTTGTACATCTTGAAGAGCTGACCATCGATGCCCATGCGCTCCTGCGCGAAGAACACCGGCCCCCGGCTGGTCAGCTTGATGGCCAGGGCCAGCAGCAGCAGCAGCGGAGCGACCAACAGCAGCGCCAGCGCGGAGAGCACCAGGTCGAAGGCCCGCTTGAGCACCCGGTTCCAACCCTCGAGCGGCGCGCCCTGCAGGCTGATGATGGGCAGGCCGCCGAACTCCTCGAGGCCGCCGCGCAGCGTGATGTAGTTGAAGAGGTCCGGCACCACCTTCACGTCGACGGTGTGCAGCGCCAGCGTCTCCATCAGCCCGCGCAGCTGGCCCTGCTCCTCGAGCGGCAGCGCGAGGATGACCTGGTCGACCGGGTGCTGCGCCAGGTGCGCCGCCAGCCCGCTGAAGTGCCCCACCACCGGCACGCCGCGCACGCTGGTGCCCACCTTCTCGACGTGGCGTGAGAGCAGGCCCACCACCTTGAAGCCCAGCTCGCGGTGCTGCTCGATGGTCTCCACCACCCGCGCCCCCAGCGCGCCGGCGCCCACCACCAGGATGGTCTTCAGGTTGACGCCGCGGCGCCGCAACAGGTTGAACAGCGCCCGGAAGGTGAGGCGCACCAGCGACAGCGTCACGAAGGCGTAGGCCGCGAAGAGCCCGACGGTGAGTCGGCTGTAGCGCTCGCGCACGAAGTACGAGACGCCCACCAGGATCAACGTCGCCAGCACCGTGCTCTTGAAGATCTCGAACACCTCCTGGATGTGCGAGCGCCCCCGGTTGGTGGTGTAGAGGTTCGACCAGCGGAAGACGAAGGGGAAGATGACCAGCGCCAGCCCCAGCGTCTCCAGCGACTCCTGCGTGCTGGGCACCACCGCGTCGGGCCCCACCACCATGAAGCGCGTGTACCAGGCCAGCGCGAAGGCCAACGTCAGCGCGCCCCAGTCGGCCACCAGCTTGACGGAGTTATAGAAGCGCTGAAAGCGGGAGAACACGCGAGGGCCGCCATACCACGGGCGCGGGGCCACGCACGCCCGGCGCCGCTACGCGCAGGCGGCGGTCAGCTCTTCGAGCAGCTGCGCCTGGAACGACGCCTTCGAGAAGCGCTGCGCGTTGGCCACCGCCACCTCCGGGTCGAAGGTGGCCTCGAAGCGTTCGAAGCGCTCCAGCGCGCCCACCAGCGCCTCCACCGTCTGCGCCGAGAAGAAGACCCCGGTGCGCTCGCTCACCGTCTCCAGCGCGCCGCCCCGTCCGAACGCGATCACCGGCACCCCGCAGGCCTGGGCCTCCACCGGGGCGATGCCGAAGTCCTCCACGCCGGGGAAGATGAGCGCCCGCGCGCCACGGTACAGCGCCGGCACCTCCGCGTCGGACACCTGCCCCAGCGCCTTGATGTTGGGCGGGAGGTGCTTCAACCACGAGGCCGACTGGCCGCTCCCGGCGATCCACAACGTCTGCCCCGTGCGGCGGAAGGCCTCGATGGCGAGGTCGACCCGCTTGTAGGGCGCCAGCGCGCCGAGCCACAGGAAGTAGCCTTCGCGGCGGCCCCCCGGCGCCAGCGCGTCGAGCTCCACCGGCGGATGGATGACCCGGGCGAAGCGGTGGTAGCGCTGCGCGACCTGCCGCGCGACGTGCGTCGAGTTGGCCACGAAGCGATCGACGCCATCGGCGGTCAGCACGTCCCACGCCCGAAGCGCCGGCCGCGCCGCCAGCGCCGCCAGCCGCACCGGCAGCGGCGCCCGGCCCTCGCCGAAGTAGTCGTCGAAGCGATCCCACATGTAGCGCAGCGGCGCGTGCACGTACGAGACGTGCCGCGCGCCCGCCGGCACGCGGATGCCCTTCGCCACGCAGTGACTGGACGAAATGACGAGGTCCACCGGCCCCACGTCGAGCGCGCGAATGGCCCCCGGCATCAACGGCAGGAAGTGCCGGTGCCTGGCCTTCGCGCCCGGCACCCGGTTGAGGAAGCTGGCCACCACCTGGCGCCCGCGCATCGACGGGGGCAGGCCCGCCACGTCGTGGAAGAGCGTGAAGATGGGCGCCGAGGGGAACAGCTCGGCGATGGCCTCCAGCACCTTCTCGCCACCGCGCCAGGTCAAGAGCCAATCGTGGACGAGCGCGACCCGCGCATTTTGCAGAGACGGAGGCAACGCCGTTCAATCTACATTGCGCCGCCGATGAAGGTACTCCTCGACCTGCGCATGGTGCGCGGTCACCTGCACGGCATCGCCCGCTACGCGCTGGAGCTGGCGCGTCGACTGCCGGCGCTCGAGCCCTCCTGGCGCTTCACCGCCCTCGTCCCCCGCACGGGGCTCCCGGATGATCTCGGCCCGCTCACGCCACGCCTGCCCCTGCTGCGCGCCACCAGCGAGTTCCTCTCGCCGCTCGAGCAGGGCACGCTGACCGGCGACCTGGTGCGGGCCCGCGTCGATCTCTTCCACGCCACCTCCTTCTCGCTCCCCTCGCTGTGGCCCGGCCGCCTGGTGGCCACGCTGCACGACGCCAACCACCTCGCGCTGCCCGAGAGCGCGTCGCTCAGCCGCACGCTCTATTACCGGCTGGTGGTGGGCCCCCGGGCCCGGCGCGCGCAGGCGCTCATCACCGTCTCGGAGTTCAGCCGCGCAGAGCTGGCCACGCGCCTCGGCCTCGCGCCGGAGCGCCTGCAGGTCATCTCCAACGGCGTCGACCCCTCGTTCCACGTTCGGCCACAGCGGGAGCTCGAAGACTTCCGCGACCGCCGGGGGCTGCCGCCCCGCTACTTCGCGGCGGTGGGCAACACCAAGGCCTTCAAGAACCTCGCGATCCTGCGCTCCATCGTCGACGCCCTCCCCGCACCGCTGGTGCTGCTCGCCGGCCGCGGCGCCCGCCGCGCGCTCGGCTTCGGCGACGACGTCCACGAGCTCTCGCCGCTCAGCGACGAGGCCCTGGCTCAGTTCTACGCCGCGGCCACCGCGGTGCTGGTGCCCTCGCGCTACGAGGGCT
>CALNBU010000220.1 GCA_937875615.1 uncultured Archangium sp. | reverse complement strand
GCCGCGCCCTGGAGCGGGAGTCGCAGCTCTTCGGCTCGATGGACGGCGCCATGAAGTTCGTCAAGGGCGACGTCATCGCCGGGTTGGTCATCACCTTCATCAACCTCCTCGGAGGCATCGCCATCGGCGTGCTGCAGAACGGACAGACCGCGAGCGAGGCCGCGGCGACCTACGCCCTCATCGCCATCGGCGATGGGCTGGTCTCGCAGATCCCCTCGCTGGCCATCGCGGTGGCCGCCGGCATCGTGGTGACCCGCGTGGCGAGCGAGAAAGAGGACGACTCGCTGGGCACCGACATCGGCGCGCAGTTCTTCGGACAGCACAAGGCGCTCTTCGTCGTCGCCGGGCTGTGCCTCTGCTTCGCGGCCATGCCGGGCATGCCGCACGTCACCTTCGGCGTCATCTCCGGCCTCGCGGTGCTTGCGGGCCTCGGGCTCAAGCGCCTGCGCGAGGGCACGGCCGGGCAGCCGGCCTCCGCGCCCAAGCCACAGGACAAGGTGGAGCCGGCGACGCGCCCCTCGCGCCTCGAGGACCAGGTGCAGGCGGTGGCGCCGCTCATCCTCGACCTCGCCCCCGAGCTGACGGCGCTGGTCGAAGAGGACGACCAGGCCTTCGTGCAGGGAGACCTCAACGTGGTCCGCGAGCGCCTCTTCTTCGAGCTGGGGGTGCGCGTGCCGGCCTTCAGGGTTCGCACCGGCGCGCCCGTCGGCCCCCGGGGCTACGCGCTGGCCGTCGACGAGGTCCCCGCGGGTCGTGGCGCCCTGCCCGAAGGAGAGCGCTTCGTGCTGGCCGACGCCGCCGAGCTGCGCGCCGCCGGCCTCGACGCCACCCCGCTGCGCGACGCGCTCAACCGACAGCTCGCGCAGGTGAACGCCAGCGACGCGCAGCTGGCGAGCCGGGGCCTGGTGGCGCGACGACCGCGGGAGCTGCTCGCCGACCACCTCATCACGCTGCTGCGCAAGCGCGCCTCCCACTTCCTCGGGGTGCAGGAGGTCCAGGCCTCGCTCTCCACGCTGGAGGCGCAGGCGCCGGCGCTGGTGAAGGAGGCGCTGCACAAGGTGCCGCTGCCGCTGCTCACCGAGGTCCTCAAGAAGTTGCTCCACGAGCAGGTCAGCATTCGGAACCTGCGCGCCATCCTCGACGCGCTGGTCTCTCCCACCACCGAGGGCGACGCCACGCAGCTCGCCGAGCGCTGCCGCTCCGCGCTGGCACGCCAGCTCAGCCACCAGTACGCGGTCGACGGGCCGCTCTTCGCGTGGCTGGTGGACCCGGCGGTCGAAGAGACGCTCCGCCACGCCGGCGCCGCGCTCGACCCGCAGGACGCCGGCGCCATCATCGAGGGCGTCAAGCGCGTGGCGCGGCAAGGAAGAGGTGTGCTGCTGTCCTCGCCCGACGTGCGCCGGCTGCTCCGGCGGCTCATCGAAGGCGCCTTCCCGGACGTCGCGGTGTTGACCTTCAGCGAGCTCGACCCGGAGCTCCAGGTGCGGCCGGTGGGCCGCCTGGTCGCCATCGAGGCATGAGGACCGCTATGGCAGGTTAGCGCGACCCGGCGTGTGCGACGTGAAGACCCAGTCGCTCGCCGTCTGGTCGGTGTCGACGCCGTTGGGCACCCGCGCGAGGCACCCGGCGTCCGACGCGTCATCGAGCAGGGCGGCGGTCGACCCCGCCCCCTCCGTCAGCGAGGCGCCGTTCCACTCGACGTCACCGCCGTAGGTCATGGAGTCGACGACGGTCTGCTGCGCGCCCTCCACCAGGGCCACCGCGTCGGGACCGTTCTGGATGAGGTTGGTCGCGGGCGTGACGGCCAGCTTCTTCGCCGATGCCGGAACGGACGCCAGGGTCGCCGCGGAGGCCAGCACCAGAAACTCGCCTGGCGCCAACACCCCCGCGTCACCGAGGCTGAAGGTCCGGTAGGGCATGTCGTTCTCGCCGTTGACGAGCACCACGCGGTAGTCCGCCAGTGAAATGGTCGCGGCCGTGCCGTTGAACAGCTCGATGAACTCGGCGCTGTCGGTG
>CALNBU010000219.1 GCA_937875615.1 uncultured Archangium sp. | reverse complement strand
GCACCACCGACGCCGGCACCACCGACGCCGGCACCACCGACGCCGGCACCACCGATTGGGACACGTTCCACTGGGACAACGCAAACTGGGAAAACTAGGAAACCAACACAATGAAAAACAAACCACTCTGGGCAGCCATCATCACAGGACTTGTCATTTCAGGAGGTGTATTGGCCGACAACGTCACCATCCCCAACACCTTCACCCCCAACACACCCGCTCGCGCGAGTGAGGTGAACGCCAACTTCACGGCAGTGAAGACCTCCGTCGACAACAACTACGGGCACATCACCGCTCTACAGAGCAGCGTAACGAGCCTGCAGACAGCCGAAGGACAGAATTGGAAGCGCGGAGGAAACACGGGCACGACCTCCAGCGACTATCTCGGCACCGCCGACAACCAGCCACTGGTGCTGCGTGTCAATGCGACACCAGCATTCCGTATCATCCCAACCAGCACCAACGCCAACATCGTCGCCGGTGGCCTTCTCTGTCCGACGAGCGTTGGCGCGAACGTGCAAGGTGCATTTATCGCCAACACAAATGCCCCAGCACCGCTCACCGCCTGCCAGGGATCAGCCGCAGAGCGGCACCGCGTCTACGATCACAACTCCTCTATTCTGGGGGGCTACGGCAACGCCGCTGGGAGCAATGACGCATTGCCAGGAAACAGCGCCTACGCAACCGTTGCAGGTGGGGTCTTCAACGCAGCGTCAGGATATGCCTCCATCACGTTGGGTGGAGACAGCAATACCGCCTCCGGTTCGACCGCCATCGCAGCTGGCAACCGGGCGAACGCCACTCACAACTTCTCATTCATCGTCAACCTTGCCGGGAGTGGTAACTTCTACTCATCGGCCGCCAATCAGTTCGCCGTGAAGGCCACTTCGTTCTACTTCGGCGGACCCTCAGCAACGTCGGCCGACGTCGCCAGCGGCGCCCTCATCAGCACCTCCACCGGAGCGTACCTCTCGTCTGGAGGGACCTGGACCAACTCCAGCGACATCGCCCTCAAGGACAATCTCCGGCCGGTGGCAGCAAAGGACGTGCTTCGCGCCGTAAAAGACCTGCCTGTCTACGAGTGGAACTACCGGGCCGAAGACGAACGCGTGCGCCACATCGGACCGACGGCGCAAGACTTCGCCGCCCGATTCTCCGTCGGCGCGGACAACAAGCACATCGCGACGGTCGATGCCGATGGCGTGGCTCTCGCCGCCATCCAGGGACTCGCTCAAGTAGTCGAGGAGCAGCGGGCACTCCTCGCCCATCAACAGAAGGAACTCGAGGCATTGCGAGAAAGAATCGACACCATGCAGCGGAAATAAGAGCATCGCACGCGATGCTCAATGACGATGCTCAGCAGCGACGGCGACGGACCTACTCCCTCGCCGTCGCCCTTGTCGTTTCCCTTTCCGGCTGGACTGTTTATCTTATCAATCAACCCAGATCGAACATACTCGGCGATCTGTCTCGCGGTTGGTACTCCGATCACTTTTCACACATGAATGCCGCACGCGCCTTCATCTTCGGAGGCGTCGACCTCTGGTCGAATTCTCTGCAGACATCCCTGAAGCGCGTATCAGATGAAGAGGCAGCTCAACTTCCGGCCGACCTTCATCGACACTGCACCGCCCCGCAACGCGAGTGCTATCGACTCTCGACTACCGCAGACGCACAAAAGCCCATCATCGCCAGCTGGAGTCATCTCCCGCGCCCCTACCCGCCCGGAGATCTCCTCGGCGTACTCCCGGTCGCACTCCTCTACCATCTGACTCCCATATCTTTCGAGACAGCCTGCCACTTTCTTATTTGGCTATTTGTACTCTATGCACATTTGGCAGTTTTCTTTTTTTTGCAGGCAGCCACGGCACTCAAGCCACCGGCACTCGTCGCTTGTCTGATATTCTATTTTGAATCAATTCATTGGTCTCTTGAAGGTTTCTACGACTCTGTCGCAGTGATTCCGTTGGCCATCATGGCCATCATGATCGTCCGAAAAAACTGGCTCTCCGCGCTCCTCGCCTATGCCGCCGCTGCGTTTCTTCATTTCAGGGCATACCTGTACGGGCCCTGGGCGCTTCTTTTGGCCTGGAGAATTCTGGCGTCGCGCGAATGGCGTTCCTGGCCGAAAGGCCGTTGGCATGTCGTCGCAATAATCTGTGCGCTGTCGCTCGCTTCGCTCGCCAGCTTCTACGCAATCTCGCCACATCTGCGTTCATTTCCTCTCGACAACCAGCTCTCCATCGAGTCATGGAACTGGAACGCCAGAATCGGACTCGTCGCGCTCTTCATTGGCGCAGCCGCGCTGTTGATCTGGTCACGCAGTTGGATGGACCTCGTCATGTGCATATGGGTCGCCATCATGGTCGTCAATTTGCGACAAGCTTTTGCTTGGCATCTGGTTCTCCTTCTCCCCTGGCTCGTCATTCGGGAGACGCCTGGAGATCCTCAGCGCCTCCCCGTAGCCGACGGCGTCAAGCTGCTCTTGGTGCTGGCACTCGGTGTCTTTGCCTTTCGAGCATCCCTGCTGCCCGGGTGGCTCGCGCAACTTCCATGAACAGGCTGGAGGCCACCGCTGTGGTGTCCACCTTGATGAAGCTGAAGGAATGAGCCCGGCCCGACTTGGTGGGCAGCCGATGACGTCCACCAACGGATCAAGCCCACATCTCGTCTCTCCGTAAGTTTGTAGTGCGCGCGCGCCCGGCGGCGGTAGCGTCACCGAGCTCCCGTGCAGCTCTCCACCCACGCCCTCACCCTGCGCTTCGGCCCCACGACCGCGCTCTCGGCGCTCACCACCAACTTCCCCGAGGGCTCGCGCACCGTGGTGTGGGGCCCCGCGGGGGGCGGCAAGACCTCGCTGCTCAAGTGCCTCGCCGGCCTGCTGCGCCCCACGGAGGGCGAGGTCCGCTGGGACGACGTCTCCACCTCCGGCCTGAGCGCCGAGGCCCGCCGGGCAGCCCAGGTCGACTTCGGCATGGTCTTCCAGACCGACGCCCTCTTCGACTCCCTCACCGTGCTCGACAACGTGCTGCTGCCGCTGCGCAACCGCCGCGTCCCCGAGGCCGAGGCCAGCGCGCGCGCGCACGAGGCCCTCCGCCGCGTCGGCCTCTCCCACGCCCTCGACCGCCGCCCCGAGCACCTGTCGGGCGGCATGAAGAAGCGCTGCGGCGTGGCGCGGGCCATCGTGGCCCGGCCGCATGTGCTGCTGGCCGATGATCCCTTCTCCGGCCTCGACCCCCAGACCGAGCGCTCCATCGCCGAGCTGTTGCTGGAGGTGTCCGAAGGACGCACCCTGGTGGTCGCGCTCCCCGACCCCGTCGATGCGTTGCCGGTCACCCGCACGGTGCGCCTCGTCGACGGCGCGGAGGCCCGCGGATGATCCGCGCCGTGGGCCGCCTGACGCTGTGGGCGCTTCGCGGCCTCGGCGCGAACGCGCTGGTGCTGGCGCGCACGCTCTTCTACCTGCCCCGCCTCGACGGCGGAGAGCTGCGCCGCGCGCTGGTGCTCTTCGGCTTCCGCTCTCTCCCGCTGACGCTGGGCGCCGCCGCGCTCATCGGCGCCACGGTGGTGCTGCAGATCGGCGTGTACGCCACCCGGCTCTACGCCGGCTGGGCCGCGGGCTTCTCGCTGTTGTGGGAGTTCGGCCCGCTGCTCCTGGGCCTGGTGATGGGCGCCCGCATCGGCGCCCGCAACGCCGCCGAGCTGGCGCTCCTCAACGTCAACGGGCAGCTCGAGGGGCTGCGCGGCATCTCCCTCGACCCCTTCCGGATTCTCGTGGCGCCGCGGGTGGTGGCCAGCCTGCTCTCGGTGCTGGGCCTCGCCTCCGTCACCTTCCTGGTGGCCATCATCTGGCAGGCCGTGGCGGCGTACCTCACGCTGGGGCTGCCGGTGCGCATCTTCTTCGGGGCCTTCGCCGACCTGCTGTTCTGGGGAGACCTCGCGGCGGGCATCATCAAGTCCGCCGCCTACGGGCTGGCCATCGCCGTGGTGTCGACCACCGCGGGGCTCAAGGCCGCTGGCGGAGCGGCGGGCGTGGGGCGCGCAGCGGCGGCGGCCGTGGTGAGCGGCTGCGCCGCCATCTTCTTCCTCGACCTCGCCCTCACCCCCTGGCTCGCGAAGGTGCTGGTCCGATGACCGGCGGCCCGCTGCGGGTGCTGGGCGCGCAGACGATGCTCTTCGCGCGCACGGTGAGGGCCGCCGCGCGCCACGGTGTTCGCCGCCGCGAGGTGCTGCGGCACATGGCCGAACTGGGCACCTCCTCCGCGCTGCTCATCGCGGTGGGGCTGTTCTTCTTCGGCGTGGTGCTGGTCACCATCGCCTGGGCCCAGGCGCGCAAGTACTTCGGCAACATCGCCGTGCTGGGGCCGCCGTACTTCCAGCTCATCCTCCGGGAGTTCTCGCCCATCATGGCCGCCGTGCTGGCCGCCTCCCGTCAGGGCGCGTCGACGGCGGCGGCGCTGGGGGCCATGTCGGTCAACGAGCAGCTGGAGGCCCTGGAGCTGTCGGCGGCAGATCCGCTCGCCGAGCTGGTCGCGCCGCGCCTCATCGCCTCGGTGCTGGTGCTGCCGCTGCTCACCGTGCTCGGCGTGGTGGCCGCCACCTCCTCCGCGGCCCTGACCATCACCTTCGCCTTCCAGAACAACGGCGCCGCCTTCCTCGACCCCTCCCTGGTCACCACCGGCGACGTGCTCTCGGCGCTGGTCAAGACGCTCCTGTGCGGCGCCTTCATCCCCATCGCGGCCTCGCTGCGCGGGCTGCAGGCGCAGGGCGGCGCGGGCGCCGTGGGAGAAGCAGTCACCGTCGGCGTGGTGGAGGCCTGCATGGGCTGCCTCCTCATCGACTTCCTGGTCGCCGCGGCGTTCTTCATCCTCTCCGCGCAGCAGTGAGCGGGCGCCGGCGCGCCAGCGACGCCAGCGCCAGCAGCACCCACCCACCGCCGCCCGCACCACACCCGCACCCCGCGGGCTGCGGCGCCGTCACCGTCACCGTCACCCAGAGGGTGTTGGTGACGGTGCGCGGCGCGCCGTCGACCTCCACCACCGCGCGGAAGCGGCCGGCCTGCGCAGGCGCGCGGTAGAGGAAGGGCTCGCGATCCACCTCCATCCGAGAGACCTCCTCGCCGTCGCGGTAGAGCACCAGCGTCGACCCCACCCCGCCGCTGACCGTCGCCGACAGCTCGCCCTCGCCCTGGGGGAGCGACACCTCGTCGCCCACCCGGCCGTCCCCCACGCGCAGGTCGACGAAGGGGTCCTCCGGGCCCTGTAACTTCACCACCGTGTGCCCGCGCCGCACGCCCTCGAGGATGGCCGCGACGCTCAACCCCTCCGCGTAGACCAGCGTGGTGGGGCTGCCGATGTGGCTGTCGAACAGCCCGGTGCCGGTCCCCGCGCGGTGGTCGTCGCTCCCGCCGATGGGCGCCGGCCTGAGGCCCCGCGCCACCAGGCGCTCCCACCACGCCAGGGTCTGCCGGCCGAAGAGCACCCCGGTCTTGTCCCAACCGCCGGTGCCCACCTCCACCGCGTCGACGTCCTCGGGCACCCGGTGCTGCCACGCGCAGCCGATGCACACGTCGAGGTCGAGCAGCGGGTGGTTGATGGACACCAGCGCCCCCTGCGCCTTGAGCGCCGCCAACGCGCCCTCCACGGTGACGCCCCCCAGGCCCAGCCGGTGATCCACGTACTGCGTCGCGCCGATGCCGTTGGCGTGGCCGCGGTAGGTGGTGAACTCCACGCCGGGGATCAACAACAGCGCCGGGTGCGCCGACTGCGCCTCGTTCATCAGGCCCACCCCGGCGTTGGTGTTGTGCTCCGCGAAGTGGACGAAGTCGAGGCCGCGGCTGCGCGCGAAGGTCGCCACCTCCCCCAGGCTGGGCGCCGCGTCGCCGCTCTGCTCGGAGTGCACGTGGAAGTCGCCCGCGTACCAACGCGCCTCGCCCGACAGCTCGACCGCCGCCAGCGCGCCGCGCGGCTGCGCAGGCAGGGTCTGCGCGGTGCGCGCCGTCACCTCCAGACGGTACGGCGCGGGGCTGCGCGACACCTTCGCCTTGCCGATCACCACCTGCCAGGTCCCCGGAGGCAGCGGGCCCGGGAGGTAGCTCCGGCTGGCGCCGGTCTCCGCCACCGTGAACGGCTCCTCGTTGCCGCCGCCGTAGCCGCGGAAGGTGCCGCTCGGGTCGAACAGCCCGTAGTCGAGCACGTTGCGCGGCTCCTGAGAGGGGTGCGCGACCGACAGCTCCTTCGTCCCCACCGGGACCTCGATGGGCACCAGCTCGAAGTCTCCCTCGCCGGAGAGCGCTCCTTCGAGCACCACCGGCTGCGCCAGCAGCGACCAGAGCAAGACCGTCGGGATCATCGACAGAGGCTCCCACATCTCCCGGACCTCCGCTGGTCGTCCGCGCCGCGCGCAACGGCGGGGCGACGGACCTCAGCGGACGCCGTGCTGCGCCTGCAGGAGCGCCTCCCACGCGCGCGTCACCTCGGCCTCGCGCGCCAGCACCAGGGCCACCGCCTCGGGACCGAAGGCCTGCGTCGCCTGCGGGAGCCCGCCGCCGCCGTCGACCGTCGCCGCGCCCAGCGCCGCCCCGGCCTTCACCCGCTGCGCCTCCGAGAGCTGCGCGAGCGAGGCCCTGAACTGCGCCAGCGCCTCGGCGCCGGAGATGCGCTCCAGGTTGCGCTCCGAGACCACCGCCGCCACCAGTGCCTCCACCCGCTCTGCGTCAGCAGGCGTCAGCCCGACGCTCCGCAGCAGCCGGGCCTCTTCACCCGCCCGCACCCGCACGTCCGCGCCGGCGTCGAGCAGCGCCCCCCGGGCCTGCCACCGCAGCCAGGCGTCGAGCAGGCCCGCGGTGAGCGGTGCGCCGGCGTCGGCCTCCACCTGAAGCAACCCCGCGTCTTCCGTGGCGACGCCCGGCTTCGCGCACGCGATGAAGATGGAAAAAAACAACGCCAGCATTCGTACACGCATCGGCAGGAGCCGCGATGCTAGCCTCGCCGGCTCCCCGATGAAGATCATTCTGGTTCGCCACGGAGACGCCGACGCCGAAATCCCCGAGGGGCTGGAGGACGACGCCAGGGCGCTCACCACCCGCTCCCGCCTCGCCCTCCCCGCGCACTTCGCGCCGCTGGTGGCGCGCATCGGGGCGCCGGCCGTCATCTATATGAGCCCGCTGGTGCGCGCGGTGCAGACCGCCACCCTGCTGGCGTCCGCGCTCGGCCATGACGGGCTCCTGCGCACCACGCGCACGCTCTACCCAGATGGCCCGGTGGGCGCGCTCGACGGCCTCCTCGAGCCCCACGAGGGAGAGACCGTGGTCCTCGTCGGCCACCAGCCCTCGATGGGCTCCGCCGCCGCACACTTCCTCAAGCTGGGCAGCTTCCCGAAGCCGGTGCCTCCGG
>CALNBU010000218.1 GCA_937875615.1 uncultured Archangium sp. | reverse complement strand
CCGGTCATGGTGGCCTGACTCACGTCACACACCCTCCGAAGATCCCGGGCCGATTAACTTTCGGAGAGCCCGGTTGACGCTCGTGAGCTTTTCGCGGGACTCGGCCCCGGCGTTTAGCTGTCCCACCGAGGGCGTTTCGGGGCCGGGACTGTTGAACTTCGGGGCGCTGTCCCGCGCGAGGGCGCCCACGTTCGCGCGTGGTGCGGCGAGCGCGCGGGTTCGGGTCGTTGGCGCATCGCGGGCGGCGGCGCGCACGTGGGCGCATTGTGCGCGACGAGCGCGGGACCGTTGAACACCGGGGCGGCGTCCCTCCCGGGGCTTCGACCTCGTGTCACAGCTCCTTGTCACAGCTTGTCATAGCTCCCAGGCACCTCACGGCATCAGCCCCACGAACACCGGCAGCGCCGCCTTGAGGTCGTGGACGAAGCGGTTCCGCTCCTTCGCAGTGAGGTGCTTCGAGGGCGCCGCGCTCTTCTTGTCGTACGGATGCGAGTTCGGCAGATGGTTCCGCCGGTTGTTCATGTCGCGGAAGCAGTCCGCGACGACCGGGCAGGCCTTCGAGAACGGGCTACTCGCGTCGAGCATGACGCCGAGGTCCAGCAGCTCGCCGTTCTTGTTCTTGAACGAGCGGGCCGCCGCGTGCCCCGTCGCGTTGAGGTGCTGCTGGAGCGCGAGAAAGATCGCGTGGTGAAACGAGTTCTGGTTCGCGAGCCAGTAGGAGAAGCCGGACTTGAACGCGGCGTCGGCGAGCTTCAGCAAACCGAGCGCATGCACGTAGTCCTCCCCGAGTAACGTGTGCCACGACTTCGGTGCCGAGGAGACCTCGTAGCGCGCCTCGATCAGCTCCGCGATCGGATCGACCGGCCCTCCCTTCACTGGGATGGTGCCGAGCGCCTCCATCGTGTTGCGGACCTGCGAGGTCAGCGCCGACGGCTTGATGTTGAACGTCGCTGGTCCGAGCCCCATCGCGTGAACGCGCGCACAGATCGAGATGCCAGGCTCGAAGGCGCTCGCTTTTAGATAGGACTCTGCGGCGCCATCGACGGCGAACGCGGTGTCTGGCAGTACATCGGAGACGAAGGCCTGAAGGAGCGCAGGCTGGAAGTTGAGGAACCGGCTGTAGCGCTTGCCCTCAACCACCTCGGCCACGGCGAGGAAGTGGCAGGCCCCCAGCGTCTCCGTGAAGTTCTCGGGCCGTTGCTTCTTCGCGATCGTGATCGCGCGCTTCACCAAGCCCGCGCGCGTCGATGCGTCGAGCGGACGCTTGCCCTCCAGTCGCCCCGCGAGGTTCAGCCACGCCTCGCCGCGCACGTAGGCGTAGGGGTTCTTGTCGATCAGCGAGAGGCACAGCCTCGTGATCGGCTTCCGAGGCGAGAACCGAGCGAGGTACGCGAAGAAGGCGTCGGCGTGCTCGGGGTGATGCGGGACGAGCCCGCAGACGAGCTTCAGCACTTCCGGGTCAGGCTCCGCGCGGTAGAGCACGTAGCGGAGGCGTGTCTTGTCCCGGACGCGGTATGGCTTCCCGCCAAGTGACGTGAGGAACAGCTCGCGTGCGCGGGCTCTCGGAACGGGGACGCGCGCAGGCGTACTCGATCGCTGAGGGTCGCCGATGCTCGGCAACATCCCCATCGCCTCCTGCACCGTCGCGGCGTGCTTCACAGCGAACTTGCCGGACTGCGGGATCAGCCCGTGCTCGCGGCAGCGCCGCTCGAGCTGGATGATGGCCGCGCGAACGTCGTCCTCGGTCTTCCCGAAGAGCCTCACGTCGTCGACATACCGCGTGTAGCCGGGCGTCTTCTGGAGCGCCTGATCGATCGGCAGCAGGAAGCACTCGGCAAGGAAGTCAGAGGCCAGCGGGCCCTGAGGGATGCCGTGGCCGTGCCGCGACGCTGCCTTCTCCGAGCTCCACGTCGCGAGGCACTGGCGCAGCCAGTCCATGTCGCCGTTGCTCGGCGTGCGTGGGTAGATCGTCTTCAGCAGCAGGTCGTGCGAGACGGTGTCGTAGAAGGCGGCGAGATCGAAGTCGCCCACCCAGCGCAGGCCGGCGTCGTAGTGCTTCTGGATGCGCCGCTGAAAGGACGCATAGGTCTCCTGCCACCGCTTGAAAAAGAAGATGCTGCTGTCGCGCTGGAGGATGTTGCTGAAGACGACCTTGAACTGCAGCGGCTGCCTTCGCGGATACAGCTTCTTCGCGGCCAGGTTCGCGAAGGCCTGAAGGACGATCTGGTCCTCGATGTGGAGGAGGCTCAGGGGGCGATGCAGGCCCGACGCCTTCGGGAGGTAAACGCGCTCCGGCTGGCGCGGTGTGAACGAGCCGCCCTCAAGGCGCTTCCGCAGATCGGCGAGGTTCGCGTCGAACGCGACCTCGTAGGCCACGTACAGCGGCCGGAAGTAGCGCTTGTACTGGTGGTTGCCGCCGGTGGTGATACGCCGCCACGCAAGCTCCAGATTCGCAGGCGTGGCGAGCTGCTTCAGCTTCATGGAGCAGTCGGATTCCGGTTGAACACATGCTGCCGGTGCCACGGCAGGTAGCCGCGATGGGCGTCGGTGATGCCGCGAACGCGCAGCGGCTCGTGGAGACCGAGCAGCGCGCGGGCGCCTCTGTCGAGCGCGTCGCTCACGACGATCGCGCCGTCGTCTTGCACGGTGATGAAACCCCTGTCGAAGGCAGCGTCGAGTCGCGCCCTCAGCGGGAGGGTCGAGGCTCGTTCGATGAAGTCGCAGAACTGGTGGGCCTGGTCCACAAAGGCCGCCGTCTCGCGCGTGAAGTGCTCGGGCCTCGTCACCTCCACCACGGTCGCGTACCCCACGATGCGACTGCCCTCCTGCATCGGCAGCACGGCTCCGAGATCGATCGCACCCCAGAACTCCTCCGCGAGCGGTTCGATGATCGCTGGCCCCTCGGTGCCCGGAGCGATCTCGGCGACGTCGTCGAGCAGCACGCGACCGTCGTTGAGGATCGGATCGCCGAGCCAGGTGTTCTTCAAGTCCCAACTCGGGCGGTAGTCGTTAAAGATGGGGCCCTTGCGACCGCCCGTCAGCAGAAGTCGAAGCCGCACCTTGAACGAGAGCCGAGACATTTCGGAGGATTCTACGCTCCGTAGACCTACGGGACGAGGCCGAGCCCCCTGGCGACGCGCTCGAGGAACCGGCTGCTGGTGCCCTCGCGGAACTTGCCGAACGCGGGCCGGAAGCAGGGCCACGCCGGGACCTGCACCACGATGACGCCGCGCCCGCTGCCGCCCGTGGGCTCCTTGCCAGCCTGCCGGAGCAGCGCGAACACCCACTTCGCCGAGCACGGGTTCGGGCCGCGGCTCTCGAGGTTCAGGGCGGCGAGCAGTCCATCGGGTTCGTCGGGCTGGCTCGCGTGGGGTTCGACGCGCACTTCACGCCGACCGTCGAGTTCCTGTGGCGGCTCGCTCATCGTGGGACCACGGCTACGCGACCGAGAGCGCGCGGCGATGGAGCGGATCGGGATGAGGCGCGACGACGACTTCGACCACCCGGAGCTCGCCGAGGACATCCGCTGCGGCGGCATGTTCTCTACCGGCTCGCGGCGAAACGCTTGGCATGAAGCTCCCCACACCGCGCACGACCTTCCTCCTTGATGGGCTTGGCGGCCTCGCGACCGCGCTCATGCTGTGCGTCGTCCTGCCTTCGGCTCACGAGGCGATCGGGTTGTCGCGGGGCACGCTCGTGGTGCTCGGGCTCTTCGGCGTCGTCTACGGCGCGTACTCGCTCGGCTGCTTTCAGCTCGCCAGGGAGCGATGGCGTCGTGCGCTGGCCCTCATCATCGGGGCGAACGTCTTTTACTGCCTGGTGTCGACGCTCGTCGTCGTGACCCATCGCGACGCGATGACCACCCTCGGGCTCTCGTACTTCATCGTCGAAATCGCGGTGATCGCCGCGCTGGTGGGACTCGAACTCGCGGTGTTGAAGCGCACCGTGAAGACGTAGCCGTCACCGCTCGCTCGACACGTCCACCGCTGCCGAGGTCTCCCGCTCGCGGACGCGCACCCGTAGCGTCAGGGCCGGATCGTCCTGCTCGACGGCGAGGCTCACGAGGGTGGTGCCCGGGATCCGGCGCTTGAGGGCGTCGCGCGCGTAGACGCGGGCCAGCTCCTTCAGGGCGGCGTCGTTGCGCTGGGTGTGGCCGCGATGCTGATCACGCAGCGCGTCTGACGACCTGCGGCTTCGGGAGCGCCGTGGCGATAGCTTCGACGAATCGCATGAGCTTCCCGAAGCTCGCGAGCGCCTTGCCGACGTTCGCCTGCGCGCAGCTCGTGATGGCCATCAGCCCCGCGTCCTCGAGCTCGGTCACGTAACCGATGGCGCCGAGGGCTTCCTGCTGCTGCAGGTGAAGAAGCTGGGTGCGCGCCTGGTCGAGCGTGTCGATGACGAGGTCGATGAGCCCGATGATGGTGTACGGCAGCGAGGGCCGGCGGGATGAGCTTCAGGAGCTCGGCGGGCGGCTCCAAGGCGAGACGGTCACGCGCTTCGCCGCACCGGCAGATCGAGAGTTCTTCGCCATCACGCGCCTCCGTGGTCGGGTGTTTGTCGGCGCGGGCCGCCTCGGCATCGACGTCGTCGAGGAGGGCACGGTGACCACGTCCAAGGACAACGTGTACTCGTTCACGCTCTTCGCAAACGACGAGCACCTCTTCGCCTCGGGGCTCCACGAGGCCGCGCGCTTCGTCGACGAGGGCTGGCTCGCCAGCGAGTTCACCCACTGAGCGAGCGCCGACGGCGCGACACATCGAAGGCGGCGCCGCAGCGAGGATTTCGCCTCGGCGATCTGACAGCCCGGTTCGAGAGGCTCGGCTCGAACGGGGTCAAGCGCGTGTACGTCGACGGTGGCGCGATCATCACCCAGGCGCTCAACGCCGACCTCGTAGACGTGTGACGCTCTCCATCCTCCCGATGCTGCGGTTCGTCGTCGAACGACGAGCTGAGCTCCATGCGGACTACATAATGTCGAGGTTCTCGAAATGGAGTCGCCAGACCTGATCCTTCTCCTCCAGGCGATAGCGAGCAGTGATGTCCGTCACCTCACCATCGATGAAGACATTCGCCATCACCTCATCACCGGAGATCTCAAGCTGGAGCGCCTCGAGCTCGGAGCTCGGGGGCGGCGTGATCCCGGAGAGCCAGGTCTCCGGCTTCTCGAGGACGGGCGCCTCCTCCGCCCCCTCTTTGCTGATGATCATGAACTGAAACATCGCGTGCTCGAGGTGCTCGAACATCGCCTCTTTGTTGGCGGGGTCGAACGCATCGCACGGACAGATCGCGAAGGCGCGCTCGAGCTCGGCGGTCGCGAGGGCCCCCATGAACGCGACGATGCGCTGCTGGATTTGCTCATCTGACGGCTTGGAGGTCCATTGAGTATCGGTCATTGGCCGATGGTATCTGCGCTCGTGGTACGTCGAGAAGTGCCGCGTGGGGCGACGGCGTGGTCAAGGAGCTCGCCCCCGATCTCGCCCGCCGCACCCCGGTGCCCGCGGGTACACGCGCCCAAACCTGTTCCGCATGCGCCAGTTCTACGAGGCGGACCGAAAAGTCTCAGCGCTGCTGAGACTTTTGCCGTGGACGCATCACCTGCTCATCCTCGGCCAAGCGTCGCCCTCGGTCGGCGTGCTGGAGGGCATCGCTACTCGTCGTTTGCGCTCGATGCCACCGGCATCAAGCTGCTCGCCCGACTCATGCCGATGATGGCAGCCCGATCTTCGCGGTCACGACCACGAGCGCCGCGCACCCGCGACAGGCGCGGCGTAACGGACACGAAGCGCTGTTTCCTCGAGAAGTTCGACCGAAATGGCGCCCGGAGTACGGGTGTTACGTGCGTGACCGACGACCCAACCAAAGCGCCACGACGGAACTCAACAGACCGACGAGCGTGCCGATCTCCGCAACGGCCGTGCGAAGGTAGTTCGCCTCACAGGCAGCGCTCTGGTGATGGTCCGCACATGAGAGCATGCCAACTGCGAAACCATCGTAGACTGGTTGACGCTCGCCCCCAGGATGAGTCCTCCGACGATGCCCAGCGCGATCGCTCTCACAGGCTGTAGCCAGCTGCTGGAGCGCATCAATCTCGACGTCGCGATCCTGACTGAGTGTTCATCGGCACCTTCGAGGACTGGGTCGCAGCGCGCATCTCCGACCACGTGCCGCTCGCGGTCAACATCCCGGGACCGAGGGCTCCACAACAGGAGCCCTCGACAGACATGCTCGCCGCGGACCAGGGGTTCGTGGAAGCACGCCCACAAAGGGAGTGTCCCCTCAGGAGTAGAGCCCGTGCCTTTCGTTACGCGTGGCCGCACCGACGCCCAGCTCCATTCACCCGGCGACGGGTCCGTCCAGCGACGGCGAGCTCGTGCGCGTGCTCATTGGAGCTGCGCCGGCCATCATTCTCCTCGTTCGTGACGAGGCCGGCCAGAACATCGCCGAAGAGCGCACGCCTGCAGTGTCTGGACAACACCAGAGATCTGTCCCGACCTGCCCTACTCGCCTGATACTGTTCGACGCGATGAACGGTTGCCTACGTGACCAGGATCGCGACGAGCCTCGGAACGTCGGCGCACACGAGGCGTTCACAGCCGCGGCGTCGAGCACGCCCACAGAGCGCGGAGTCGGGCACGAATAATGGAGCAACGCGGCTGGTACTTCACCGCCCCGTGGGACCCGGTCCACGTTCGTCGTGGTGACGCACTCGGCCTCCGAGCGGGCGCCGACTACTTCGCCGACCTGCTCGCGCCCGGGCTGAGCAACGGCACATCCGACGCGAGGTGGATCTCGCTTCTCTCCTGGTGCCTGCGCTGGTCACACATCGCGTGGCGTAACGCTGGAGGTGGGGACCTCTCTCGACGCGACGACCAGCGCGCGCGCTATGCGTGGCTGCGCCCGCTCGAGCTCCTCTGGATCGCTCGGACGCTCACGTCGCAACAGACTACCGGGCAGCTCCGTGGACGCCGGAGCGTGAAACGTTGGCTCGACGCCATCGCAGAAGGACGTCGACTGCCAGACGACTTCGCAATGAGCCCAGACCAGTTCCGCCGATACCGGCAGGCGGGGACCTACGGCGCGTACCGCGTCGTGTTCCGCACGATCGCGGGCCTGACGACCGGGGACGGTTGGACGCCGGAAGGCACCGCCCTTCGGCTCGCCGACCTCATGAACGACGCACTCCCACGCGGGGCGCAGCTCCGGGAAGAACACTTCGAGAACCGCACGAAGTGGGGCCACTGGAGCGACGGTGGCGAGGCCCGCTATTGGGTCGAGTCCGGCTGGCGCGGAGCCCTCGACACGCTCGGAGGCGTCCTACCCACCACCGATGGCGCTGTTCGCGAGCGGCTGCCCGAGGACGAGCGGCGCCTCCTCGAAGCAGCTCTCTTCGGCGCCAACTCTGTTCGACGCACGACCGCCGAGGTGCTGGCGAGCGCGAGCGGCGCGCGCTCACACCCAGAGCTGTGCGACGCCTTGGCCGAGTCCGCCACGCTCGCGAGGGCGATCGAGCCGGCGTCGCTCGCGTCGCTGCCCGCTTTCACGCGCCTCGCCGACACCGCGATGCACGCGATGCGAGGCCTCTGGGACGAGATGAACACCGACAATCGTGCGCAGGCGCCGACCGTCGAGAAGCTCGCGCAGTCGACGGAACTGCAGTCGCGCTTCGTTCAACTCCGCACATCGAGCGAGGCGTGGCTCAGCGCGCCCGGACGGAGCACGTTCCCACACGAGAACATCGCCACGCGGCTCGCCGAGGCGATGCGCGGCGCAGCGTCGCCGGTCGCGCAGATCAGGGCGCTGGAGAGGCATCACCACCAGTTTGGCGGCGGGCGACGTTGGTTCCGAGAACACGCTGGAAAGCTTGTCCCGCTGGTCGCCGACACCGGCATCGCGACAAGCGACTACCGGTTCAGGCTGCGCTCCGTCTGCCTGCTGGCCGCGCAGTGCGGTGTCGCGAACATGAACGTTGCGCTGGACGCCATCAGGCAGCACGGCCCCGACGACGACGGAGACCTCCTGTGAGCGCGCCCGCCTGGAAAGAAGTTCTCCCTGTTCCACCACTTGGTGGACGCCTTCACGAAGCGTGGATGACGAGCTTCGAGAAACCGGACGCGGGGCTCCTCGTCGAGCACCTCTTGCCCTCGCTGCTCGGCATGAACCACTCGCCCTCGCAGGAAATGCAGGAGCGCACCCTGTTCTTCGGGGAACTGAGCACTGCCTTGGCGTACCTCCACGGTCGACTCACCGCCATCTCATCCCCACCTCGTGGAGACCGCGAGCCGTCGCAGTACCCGTGGATCTGGCGCTATCGCAGCCACTTCACGGTGGGAGCGAGGGCTCCCGCGGTGCAACACGCGAAGCTCTGGGCGTTCCACTGGAAGGTCGACGACGAGGACCTCCTCGAACTGCACGTTTCCTCGACGAACCTGACGGCAGCGGCGTTCAAGGGCCAACTCCAGGCGGGCTGGCATGCGACCTTGCCGCTCCGACCGCGCGCCACGACGGCCACGCGAAAGTCGTGGGGGTCGTTCGTGCCGTTCCTGAATGCGCTAGGAGCCTCGGCGGGCGCGGAAGCCGCGAAGCGTGTCGAGTGCCCGGTCGACATCACCTTCGTCGCGAGCATCCCGGGCGACAAGAGTGCGGCAAGGCAGCTCACGCAGTTCGAGCCGTCGGAAGTCCACGTGATGACGCCAACCATCGGCGAGTGGAACGCCCAGACGCTCGCAGGCTGGAGCAGTGACGTAGGCGTGCCGCTGGACAGGATTCACCTCAAGTGGATCTCCACGACGCACCCATGGGCCAAGAACACCGGGTGGGCGCTCTCCGAGAAGGCTCACGCCACGCTCGAAGCGAATGGAGTGGCCGTCGAATGTCTGCCCAACGACGTCCGCTTCGCTGAGCAGCACCGTGACGGCGACACGCGTTGGAGCCACGCGAAGGTCTACCTGCTGCGCACTCGAAAGAAGCGCCGACTGCTGGTGACGTCGGCCAACTGGAGCGCGTCAGCATGGGGGGCTGGTCGACGCGCACCGCGCAACTTCGAACTCGGTGTCCTGTTTGAGTCGACCTGGACCGACCTCGAGGCGTTCGGCGAGCCCTTTGACCCACCCCACTCCATTCCCTTCTGCGTCGACCGCACCAAAGAAGAAGAGGACGTTGCGTCGGCGATCGAGTGGGCCGAGGCGACGTGGGACGGCAAGCGCATCGAGCTGCGAGCACGCAGTACGGACGCCTCCACGCCGATCCTCGCGACCATTGGCTTTGCGGGTGGCTCCGACTTGCATCTCACGCTCGCGCGAGGACTTGGAGTGGCGCCTTGGGTCGAGGCCGAGCACACCCCGCTCACCGCTCGGTTCTCGCAGGGCGACCACACCCTGGAGGTGGACGTGGTCGACCTTCGCTCGCCCGAGGACTTCGCGAAGACGCCACTACCCGAGGTCGATCCGGCGCTCGCTTCAGCTTTGCGCGCAGCGTTCCTCCTTCAGCGGTACGGCGGCCCTGTCGTCGACGCCGACTTGTTCCCCGGACTCGGTCGCGAGCGTCGGCCGGGTGTGGCCGCGCCGGCCGCCGACTACTCTGTGCAGGCGTGGATCGACGCGAGGGCGGCGTTCCAGGTCGTCGACCGATGGCGAGCGGCGCTCGCCGAAGCGAGTGACGACCCCATGTTGCTCTCTCGTGTTCGTCTCGACGGACGCGAACTACATGGCGTCTACTCGCGGCGCGAGGGACCTGCGGCGCGCCTCATCATCGAAGAGCTCGAGTGGCGTATCGAGGAGGACGACTGATGGACGACTTCCAGCTCGATGCCCGACGCTGGCGCTTCCTCGAGAATCCGGCCCGCTACATCGAGCGAGAATCCGGCGGGCTTCAGCTCGAGCCTCTGACACGGCAATTCCGCACCGCAAAGGAGATCCTCGCCCGTCTCGTGGATGGCCGAGGCGTGCTGCTCGCCGATGACGTCGGTCTCGGGAAGACGACGGTCGGGGCAATAGTCGCCTGGGTCGTCGCCAGTCAGGACAAGCGGGTCCGGATCTACGCGCCGAACGAGGTGCTTCGCCGCCGATGGGCCGAGGAGTTGGACCGCCACGTGCCGATGCTCGCGCAGCTCGGCGCGAGCAAGGACCGCATCAAGCAAGGCGACGTTGCAAAGCTCAATGCGGGACGCATCCAAGTCGCGACGCACCACGCCCTCGTAAAGAGCCACGGCTACGGCGAACAGCGCACTGCGTGCGACCTCATGATCATCGACGAGGCCCACCGCGCGAAGGGTGACGGGAGCGCATTCAACGAGGTCCTGCGGCAGCTCGGCGACCGAGCGAAGAGGAAGCTCATCCTCACGGCAACGCCCTTCAGCATCCGACCCGCCGAGTTGCAGCAGCTCCTCCAGTTCGCTGGCGCGACAAAGTTGGACGCCATCCGGCGGTACGCGAATGAGATGAAGCGCCTCTACGCGCTCGGTGACGGTCACGATGTCGCGCTCGAATCGAAGCGCCTGCTCGGGGCGGCAAAGACCGCCATCGAGGAACTGCAGCCGTACCTGATTCGCCACGGCATCGACGACCTCTCCAAAGAGGAGCGGAAGCGCTTCGAGGCCGTCCCCGCCTCACGCTGGGACATCGCCACGCCACCCGCGTCGACCGAAGACATCCAACTCCTGCTGCGCATGGACCGGCTACTTCAGCTCGCGCCCGAGCGCAAAGGGGAACGCCGCAACGATCCGCGCTTTCACACCGGCTGGGGTCACGTTGGCATCGAACTCGAACGCGCGGCGGAACGCTCCGAGCACAATGGTGACCTCACCGTCGCTCGTCACATCAAGGAAGCGAAGATGGCGCTCGCCGCCCGGCGCGCCACCCTCCACCCGAAGATCACCGCAGTCAGCGAGGCGATCCGACCGCTCCTCCCAGCCGGTGAGAAGGTGCTGGTGTTCTGCCATCACCGGGCCACGGCTGCGGAGCTTCTCATCGCGCTCGAGGGCTCCTTGAAGTCTGGCGTCGGCGCGCGACATGGCCCGCCGGAGAAGGTGTGGCGAACCGCGTGGGAGTCGGTGCTCGCTGGCGAAGGCGAAGATCCTCTCCTCGCGCCGATCGTAGACTGGCTTTGCTCGCCGGGGCTTCGCGCCCAGGTTGGAGAGTGGCTTGCTGAGCCAGCAAAATCCTGGGAGATGCTCGCGGAGCAACTCAGGACAACCCGGGCGCGCCACGCTGGCAAGGGCGTGCCAACGATCGGCGAAGCGGCACGGACGCTTGTCGGGGTTCTCCTTGATCCACAGTCGACGTCGACGCGCGCTGTGCTGAAGAGCATCGCGCAGGGAACACGTACCTTCGGAGGACAGCGTTCGCACTTCCCAGGACGGCTCGACGACGGACTCAGGGTCATGGGCTCGTGGAGACACGATGGGCAGGGCGAGCACCCGAAGACGCTCTACACGGGCAAGCCTGACATCGTGCTCGCCCTCTTCAACAGTCCGTTCGGCCCCGACGTCCTGGTCACCACCGATCGGCTCAGCGAGGGCGTCGACCTGCATCGCTGTTGTCGGCACCTGGTTCACTACGAGCTCGATCCGAGCCCCGTTCGAACCCTCCAGCGCAACGGCCGCGTGAGGCGCGTCGGCTCCTGGGCAGCGCTGACGAAGCGGCCGATCTGTTACGCGTACCCGACCTTCGGTGGGACGCGTGACGAGAAAGCGGTCGGGGTGATGCGGCAGCGCATCAACGCATTTGGGCTCTTGCTCGGCGGCGTCCCGACGCTCGACGATGACGCTGGCGACCGAGAGCAGAGCTTCGCCGAGGACGTGCTGTACCGCGTACGCAGGGACCTCGAATCGCTAAACCGCCGACTCTGCATATGAACAGCTTTGCGAGGGCAGCAAGACACGCCTGAAGCGCTTGAGGAGGGCCTTACCCTGGACGCCGAGCGCCTCGACCGCGCTGTTCTTGTTGATGACGCTCGTGCGGAAGTGGTCGTGCATGAAGCGCCAGGAGGCCCAGCCCCCCCTCGAGCACGTGGTAGTGGTGACGCGATGAATGTTGACGTTCGGCCGGAGACACCGAGGGACCAACCGGCCATCCACGCGCTGAACGCGGCGGCGTTCGAGACCAGCGCAGAAGCACGACTGGTCGACGCCCTCCGCACGAACGGCGCGCTCACGTTGTCGCTCGTCGCAGTCCTGGATGGAGGGCTCGTCGGGCACATCGCCTTCTCACCCGTCACCGTCGAGGCCCAAGGGCGCTCGACGCTGGGGGTCGGCTTGGCGCCAATGGCTGTTGCGCCGTCACACCAGCGGCAGGGGATAGGCACGCGACTGATCGAAGAAGGGCTCCGGACTCTGCGCGCTCACGGCCACCCGTTCTGCGTCGTGCTCGGGCACGTCGACTACTACCCGCGCCACGGTTTCGTATCCGCTCCCAACCGAGGCATCCGCTGGGAGCAGGGACACGACGAAGCGTTTTTCGTTCAGGCGCTCACGCCGGGTGGCCTGAATGGTGTCTCTGGCGTCGTGCGCTACCGGCCGGAATTCGATGCGGTGTAGGCCGGACTACACGACAGCTCACCAGCAACGGGACGCTCGGTACCGAAGCCGTCGTAGGCAACCGTCAACCATGGCAACCAAAGCGCTGGCTCGGCGCCAATCGTCTCAAGGTTGGCGTGATCGGCGCACTTGCGAGCGTCCTCAACACGGCTGAAGAAACCGTGAGCGTTGGGACGAATCCCGAGCGAGGCGTCGAACTCGGCCTCGAGGCCATTGCAGGTGTACGAATGGAAGGTGCCCCAGTCCCAGCCAAGAACGTCGAAGCCCAAGATGACCCCTCCGCTGGGAAGCGGTGCACCGCGCCGGAGAGCCGTCAGCACGCCCGGCTCCACGTGCTCACCACCAGCGGCCCGGTGAAAGACCGACTCCTCGCCGCCTTTGAGGTCGCGCGTCGTCAATTCGCGGAAGGGGCCACCGGCCTCCTCCCTGCCGACGCCGACTTCCCGAACGATCTCCCGCGCGCGCCCCTGCTCGCCGCCGTCATCGAGGGGACGACGGCTCATTTGGCGTGGATCGGTGGTGACATCGCGCTCGTTGCCGGGGGCTTCGAGATCGCCGCCCAGGCGATCCCTCACACGCTGGTCGAGAAGGTGCGGCGCGAGCAGCCCGAGGTCGTCGACCTGAGCGCGGCGCCCAACATCCTCGTCCGTACTATCGGCGGCACGACCCCTGACCTCGAGCCACCCGAGCACCGAGCCGTCGAAGTCGCTCCGGGTGATTCACTGCTGTTGCCGAGCCGCTCGATGTTTCCTGGACCTTCTGAGCCTCTTGGAGAAGCCGCGTTCGCAGCGGCCGGACGCCTTCGCCAACCTGCGTGAGTTTCCGGTGTTGCGGACTGTGTCGCTCGTAAACGGCGACTCCGTCAAACGCACGCTTCATTCGAATCACCCATGCGCGCCAATCACCTCGCGCAGATCCGTTCGTCGGCGGATGGAGCGCTAGGCACCAGAGACGGCGCCCTTCATCGACCACAGCACATGATGCGCCCCCGCCTGCGCAAGCCGGAAGCCTCGCTCCGGTCGTGAACGCACACACTCGTCCAACCGCTCCGCGCTGACCAGACCACGTCGTAGCACCAGGATCACCGGCGCGGAGGAGTCCAACAGGCGGCCCGACGTGACGCGCTCGAGGACCTCGTGCACATCGAGAGAGCCGATCTCGGCCGATGTGTCTCGCGTCGACAGCGCGAGGTCACAGTCCAAGTGCTTGACCAGGCTCGCAACGAAGCTCACGAACCACCCCCCTATGCCGAACGAATCGTGATTCTCCGCCAGGATCTCTTGTGGGATCTCCAGGAACAACGTCGCGGGCAACTCCTGATCGAGCACGATGAACTCGAAGTAGCGACGCACCTCCTGAACATGGAAACTCATCGACACGCCGAGCCGTCCACGCCCGATGGCCAACATCTGCGAGAGCTCGTCGGTCCTCTGCCCCTGCCCATCCAGGATGACGATCTCGTCCTCCTCGCGCGTGATGGGCATCGCGTAGAACGGCCGCATCCGATGGGCGGCGAGGAAACCGGGGAGGACCTTTTCCATCAACGTCCGCGCGTCACAGCGCAGCGGTGGGAACATCACCCAGAGCGGATTTGGCATGTTGATGGCTCTACTGTTGAACGCCGCTCGCTCGCATGAAGAAGAACGAGTACTGCACACCCAGGCGCTTCGCCCGCGCGCGCACTCTGCGGCTGAGGAACCACATCACCGGCTTGAGCACGGTCAACGACCTGGCGAGGGTATCTCAGCCCAGAGAATCGAGCACGACGTCGTAGCCCGCGACGCGCTCCGTGAACGTCTTCTTCGTGTAGTCAATGGTCTCGTCCGCGCCGTCAACGACTTCGGCTTGAGCGCGACGTCATCCTCATGAATGGCGATCCGCTCGGCGAAGGCTCCGATGCGCCCATCGCGAGGGCGCGCGTAGACCTCGTCGCCGACCTTGAAGCCTTGAACCTCGTTGCCGACTCGAACGACGACTCCAGCCACGTCGTGTCCGAGCACGAAGGGAGGCTTGTACTTGAGGAGCAGCTTGAACTCCCCGTTGCGCACCATCTTGTCCAACGGATTGATGCTCGCGCCACGCACATGCACCAACACATCACGCGGACCCATCGACGGCTCAGAGACCTCCGCCGCACGCAGGCCATCTCTTCCATACTTTTCGACAACGAATGCTCGCATACGAACGACTCCTTGATGAGGCAACTCGGTCTCGGTCAGCACCGGAGAGTCCGTGTCGCCCATGCCTGCCATCCGAGGACCGCCTCCAGTATTGACGTGCGGTCATACTGCAATGTACTTTGCGACGGCATTGTTCGCCACCGCACATGTCCGGCGAACGACACCCATCTGCGCTCATTCGCATCGGCAGTGCGCTTCTCGTCGGACCCGACCTCATGCCTATTCGCTCTGCCGCCCTGTTCTTCGTCTCCTCCTTCACGACGCTCTCCTGTGCGACCACCCCGCCGCCTCCTCCTGCGTCTCCCAATACGGCGGCACCATTCGTGTCGGCGCGAGCGATCGAGACCGAGGAGCACGACGTCGAGTTCCATGACGTTCGCTTCCGCGACGGCCAGGTGCTCCCCGCGGTTCGCATCCACTATTCGACGGCGGGCACGCCTCGACGCGACGCGAGCGGACGCATCACCAACGCGGTGCTGATGCTCCACTGGACCGGGTCGAGCAGCGATGTCCTCCAGAGTCGCGCCTACGCCGACACGCTCTATGGGTCCGGCAGACCGCTCGACCTCTCTCGGTACTACCTCGTGTTCATCGACGACGTCGGACACGGCAGGTCGAGCAAGCCGAGCAACGGGCTCCGCGCGAGCTTCCCGCCGTACGGCTACGAGGACATCGTCACTCTCCAGTACCGCACCGTGACCGAGGCGCTCCACCTGGAGCACCTCCACGCCATCGTCGGGCTCTCCATGGGCGGCATGAACGCGTGGCAATGGGCCGAGCGCTACCCGGATTTCATGGATGCGATCATCCCCATCGTCGCGCTGCCGGCGCCCATCTCGGGGCGAAACCTCATCTGGCGGCGCTTCGTCGCGCTGTCCATCCGCAACGACCCTTCGTGGAGCGGCGGCAACTACACCACGCCGCCCCGTGGCTGGACCGAGTCGTTCCCAGTCTTCCGCATGCTGCTCGACGGCGTGCCACACCTGCACCAGACCGTGCGAGACCGCGCCGCCGCCGATGCCTTCATCCGCGATGCCTCCACCGCGGCCACGCGCATGGATGCGAACGACCTGCTCTACGCCCTGGAGGCCTCCGGCGACTACGACCCGAGTCGCGAGCTCGAGCGCATTCGCGCCAGAGTCTTCGCGCTCAACTTCAGCGACGACGCGTTCAATCCCGTGGAGCTCGGCATCCTCGAGGAGAGCATGCGTCGCGTCCCGCATGGCACCTTCGTCATCCAACCGGGGACACCCCACTCCTTCGGGCACTTCACGCAGGCGCACCCCGAGCTGTGGGCGCCCCGCATTGGGGAGTTCCTGCAAGCGCTCGAGGGCGCCGCCCCGTGACGACAGCAGCAGGTCGCTCTGGATGGTGCTCGATGACGAGCCCGCGTGGCTGCGTCATGACTTCGCGGTCATGATGCTCTGGGCTCGCGACCGTCGTCGACCTCCCGCCGGTCCTCCTGCGCGCCCGCACCTCAGACGCGCTCGAGCACCGTGGCAATGCCTTGACCGCCGCCGATGCACATCGTGACCACGGCGATCGCCTTGCCGGTGCGCTCCAGCTCGTCGAGCGCGGTGCCGACGAGGATGGCGCCCGTCGCGCCGAGCGGATGACCGAGGGCGATCGCGCCGCCGTTCACGTTGACGCGCGCAGGGTCGATGTCGAGCTGCTGGACGGTCTGCAGCACGACACCCGCGAAGGCCTCATTGATTTCCCAGAGGTCGACGTCACTGGGCTTCAGTCCCGCCGCCTTGAGCGCCTTCACGCTCGCGGGCGCGGGCGCCGTCAACATGATGAGCGGTTCGCTGCCGACGGTCGCCACCGCGCGAATGCGCGCACGCGGTTTGATGCCGTGGGCTTTGATGTAGTCCTCGGAGGCCACCGCCACCGCCGCAGCACCGTCGGCGATGCCGCTGGAGTTTCCGGCGGTGTGAACGTGCCGGATTCTACCGGCCTGCGGGTATGCAGCGACCGCGAGCTGGTCGAGCGTTTCGCCATTCGGGCCCACCGCCGTTTCACCGAGCACCACGAATGCGGGCTTCAGTGAAGCGAGCGCCTCCCTGGTCGTGTCGGGCCGAGGGAACTCCTCGCGGTCGAGCAGGAGCTCGCCCGTGAAGGGGTTCCGCACAGAGACGACGGACATGTTGAAGCGACCGCCCTCAATCGCGGCAGCGGCGTTCTTCTGCGAGCGGAGCGCGACCTCGTCGAGCTGTTCGCGGGTAAGTCCGTTCAGGGTGGCGATGAGGTCCGCGCTGATGCCCTGAGGGACCTGGAACACGCGCTCGCGCAGCCTCACGTTGCCGCCGTCTTGACCGCCACCATCGGCGCCGAGCCCGAGCTTCGACATGCTCTCCACGCCACCGGCGACGACGAGCTGCTGCGCCCCAGAAGCCACGCCCATCGCCGCGAAGTTGATGGCCTGCAGACCAGAACCACAAAAACGGTTCAACGACACGCCGCCAATCTCTTGAGGCCACCCAGCGGCGAGCACCGCGTTGCGAGAAATGTTGGCGCCTTGCTCGCTCACCTGAGAGACGGCGCCGGTGATGAGGTCGTCGACGTCGCCGACCTCGAAGCCCGCGCGCGTGGGCAGCTCACGCAGCACGGCGGCCAACAACTCCTGCGGGTGGACGCCGGCCAGCGCGCCCTTCCCGATCTTGCCTCTGCCTCGCGGCGTGCGCGCCGCACCGATGATGTAGCTCTTCATGCGCTCCTCCTTGACGTGTTTTCGTCATGTCATTATGACCATAATTCAATAACGCCGACCGACCGCCGTGCGCACGTGTATGGGGCCCGCCGAAGAGGCCTTCACGCCCCCAACGGCACTGCATTCCATTTCAGCCGCGGTCCTGACGGACCCACGGACCCGCCCGGAGAGCCCTATGGCAACATCATCGAAACCCACAGTCCTCATCACCGGAGCCTCCACCGGCATCGGCGCCGTCTACGCAGAGCGGTTTGCGCAACGAGGGCACGACCTCGTCCTGGTGGCGCGCGACAGGCCCCGCCTGGACACCCTCTCAGTTCGGCTGCGTGAAGAGCACCATGTCTCCGTTGACGTGCTCCGGGCTGACCTGGTCCAGCCCGAGGAGTTGAGCGTCGTCGAGGCGCGACTCCGTGAGGACGTCGGAATCGGCGTCCTCATCAACAACGCGGGCATTCCCCAGGCCGGCGGCTTCTTGCAGCAAACGCCTGAGAGCATCACCCGCATCGTCGCGCTCAACACCACCGCGCTCACGCGACTCGCGAGCGCCATCGCGCCCCGCCTCGCGAAGGAAGGCAACGGCGCGATCGTCAACATCGGCTCCGTCGTTGGGCTGTCCCCCGAGTACGGCGCCACCGTGTATGGCGCGACCAAGGCGTTCGTGTTGTTCCTCTCGCAGGGGCTGAACCTCGAGCTCTCGCCCAAGGGCGTCTACGTACAAGCCGTGTTGCCCGCGGGCACGCGCACCGGGTTGTGGAGCCACGCAGGCATCGACGTCGACACGCTCCCCGAGCTCATGGACGTCGGCGAGTTGGTGGACGCGGCGTTGGTCGGCTTCGACCGCCGCGAGCTCGTGACCATCCCGCCTCTGCACGACGGCACACGCTGGGAATCGCTCGAGCAGGCTCGACAGTCCCTGCTCGGCGACCTGCGCCAGGCGCACGCCGCGCCCCGCTACCAGAAGGATGCATAGGCGAGGCCCAGCGTCCCACCCACGGAGACAACCGATGTCATTCAAAGCGCTCCTCGCCAGCAAAGATGGCGACCGACTCACCACTTCCCTCGTGGACTTCACCGAGCGCGACCTCATGCCGGGCGACGTGTCGGTCGCGGTCGAGTTCTCGACCGTGAACTACAAAGACGCCTCCGCGGTCACCGGGCGCGGGCCCATCATTCAGCGCTTCCCGTTGATACCGGGCATCGACTTCGCGGGCGTCGTCGAGGCCTCGACCCATCCGGGACTCGTGGTCGGTGACCGCGTGGTCGCGAACGGCTGGGGCTTGAGCCAGACACACCACGGAGGCTTTGCACAGAGGGCGCGGGTGAGCGGCGACTGGCTGGTGAAGATCCCGCAGGTCTTCTCCACCAGGGAGGCCATGGCCATCGGCACCGCGGGGTACACCGCGATGCTGTCCATCCTCGCGCTCGAGCATGGAGGGTTGACCCCCGACCGCGGCGACATCCTCGTCACCGGGGCCAACGGGGGCGCCAGCTCGGTCGCCATCGCGCTGCTCTCCGCGCTGGGCTATCGCGTCGTCGCCTCGACGGGGCGCCTCGAAGAAACGGACTACCTCCGCGAGCTCGGCGCCGCCGAGGTCATCGACCGCCGCTCACTCTCCGAGCCCGGCAGGCCACTCGCCTCCGAGCGCTGGGCTGGCGCCATTGACGCCGTCGGCAGCCACACCCTGGCGAACGTCCTCGCGCAGACGAAGTACCGGGGCGTCGTCGCCGCCTTCGGGCTCGCACAGGGCATGGACCTCCCCGCGTCGGTGCTGCCGTTCATCCTCCGCAACGTGACGCTCGCAGGCATCGACTCGGTCAACGCACCGCAAGCCGCGCGAGAAGAGGCCTGGTCGCGCCTCGCGCGCGACCTTGACCCGAAGAAGCTCGCGCGCACCACGCACGTCATCGGCCTCACCGAGGTGCCCGCGGTGGCGGCGAAGCTCCTCGATGGAAAAGTTCAGGGGCGCACCGTCGTCGACGTGAGCGCTTGAAGCGCCACGACCCAAAGAGGGCAACAACCATGAAGTACGTCGTCTTCGGCGACACGGGACTGCGTGCCTCTCTGGTCGCGCTCGGCACTGGCGCGTTTGGCACCGGATGCGTCAGCGCCGTCGTCCAGCCCGAGTAGTCATCCCACTCTCCGAAACGTGTCCCACGAGGTGCGCATTGCCGACGGGAGCAAGGGCTCGTGCTCGCTCTTCTTGAGCGGGACGTGAGCTCGGCGGCGTGACGACGAACGCCCGACGTGGTACCGCGACGGGCCGTCAACGCGACTCGCAGGCAAGGTCGAAGGGTACCGATGCGCTACGCACCTGAGCACAACGAAGAAACTCGTGAGCGGATTCTGGAAGCGGCCTCGCGTCTCTTTCGTGAGCACGGCATCGACTCGGTCGGCCTCGCGAAGGTGATGGCCGAGGCGGGGCTGACCGTCGGGACCTTCTACACCCACTTCAAGTCCAAGGAGGCGCTGCTCCGCGAGGCGCTGCTGCACTCGATGAAGGCCCGCAAGGACGGCCTCCACGCCGCCCTCGTGAACGGAGACCTCGAGCGCGCCGTACGCGCCTACTTGAGCCCGGTACATCGAGACCACGCAGGCGGCGGGTGCCCGGCCGCGGCGCTCGCTCCAGAGGTCGCGCGGCGCCCGCGAGCGACCCGCAAGGCGCTCGCCTCCAACCTCGAGCCGACGCTCGAAGCGCTCTCCACATGTCTGTCCATACGCCGTGGCGTTGCGGTGGGCGACGCCGAGGCGGCGGCCCTCTTCGGCCTCCTGATTGGCACGCTGCAACTCGCCCGCGCGACCCCCGACCCCAAGGCGTCAGACGACATCCTTGAAGCTGGCGTGCGCGCCGCGCTTCGCCTCGCCGAGGTGTGAGGCCGACACATTCCCCCATCGCGAGGAGGTGTTTGCCATCTACGGAGGACGATGGCTGGCGCACTCGATGCGCTCTGCTGAGCCGAGCCCAACACGACCCAGGGCCCTCAGCCTGGGCGGCACCGCGATGCAGGAGAGGCCCGCGGCGGTTCAACCGCATCGCCGCGCGAATTGCGTCGCGACGCTGTCTGCGATTTGAACCCGGCACATGCGTTCCTGGCAGGCATCGTTGGCAGCAGTCGCCGTGTTCTCGTCATCGTGTTGTCGTTCGCCGTCGACGCCACCCGCTCCGCCCCCAACCCCAGCCGCCGAGGTACAGACAGCAACCTCGCTGTGGAAACTCGAGCCAGCCGCGGCCGACGAGACGGGCGACAACGAGAGCTTCACGCAGCTGCTCGCGGAGCACGGAATGCAGGTCGAGCTCGCATGGCTCGTTCCGCCCTCGACGCTCATCACCACGGTCAACGCGGAACGCCTGGACGTCATCGGGCGCGCCGGGGCGTCTGGGTTCGCGGTACAGCCGCGCGAACTCTCCGCCGGCGAGCTGAAGTCCCTGAAGCGCGCCCACCGCGTCGCGTGCGACCTCGAGCCCGACCCGAACGCGAAGACCGGCGTCTATTCCTTCACCGTCAAACAGCTGACCATCGACGAGCCGAGTCAGGCAGTCGTGCTGACCAAGCCGTTTCCTGGTCAGACCATCGGCATGAAGGAGGCGACGGCCTCCGCCGCACAGGACGCCGCCGCACGGGGCGTGCTTGTGCCGACCGAACCCGGCTTCGCCGGAAAGGTTCTCAGCCGCTCCGTGTCCGACCCGGCGGGTCGATTCCTGCTGAGCTTCTATGCTGTCTACGGCTCCGACGGTCCCCTCGAGCGAGATGGCGAGTTCCTCTTCGGCAAGGATGCCAACCTGCTCGCCAAGGACTGGAAGACCGAGGACCCGTCGAAGCCCTGGTGCGCTGACTGTGGCTTCCCTTCCGTAGAAGACGGCATCGAGCTCGTGCACCGACCCGAGAACATGATTCTGACGTCGGCGCTGTCGTTCCCGATTCTGGTCGCGGACTCGAGCACCATCGAAGGAAGGTCCACCAGCCTGCGGACCTACTCATCGCGCGCCGGCAAGGTGCCGTTGAAGCAGTGGTACGAGTACGTGGTGACCTGCTCCGACGACGAGCCCCTCGAGTAGGGCTCGAGCTCTCCGCGACGGTCACCTGACCGCTGAGCCATCCCCCTGAAGTACAGACGGCGACTCGACGGCTACTTCCGCGAGCGACGCCCCCACGCGACGAAGAGCGCGAGCGCGCCGAGGAAGAAATTGAACGGCGTGCTCTCCGCCTCGCCGCGCGAGAGGTGGAACACGATGGCGCCCACCATGAGCGCGGCGCCGCCGAGCGCGCCCAACACGGTCAATCCCGGCTTGATGCGCGTCAGCGAGGGGAGAATGACGCCGAGGCCGGCGAGGAGATCCAGGAGCGCGGTCGCGTAGAAGAACGCAGGCGGCACCTCGCCCATCCATGGCATCGCCGCCGCCAGGTCGGCGCGCGGCGTCGCCAGCTTCCAGACGGCGGTGCCGACGAAGGTCAGCGCGAGCAAGCCCTGGGCGAGCCACAGCATGACGTTGAGCACCTTCGACGGCTGCGAGCTGGTCTGCATGTTCGACATGCCGATTTCCCTACCAGAAGGCCCGAAGCGCGCACACGGGCGACCCCTCTCCCTCACCGTCCGTCGAACACGACGCGCCACGCAGACGCGTGCACCCGCACGACGACTGTGACACGGAGCACCCCGACGATGCGCTCTCTGCTCCCGCTGCTCGGACTGTTCGCCACGTTGGGCTGCGCGCCCTCATTGGAGGCCCCGCAACTTTCGACGCATCGGCTGCGCGTCGACGGACAGCGGCTCCTCGACGAGCATGGGCGAGAGGTGCTGCTGCGCGGTTACAACGCCGGCAACCGCGCCAAGATGCCCCCGTATCTCCCCTTCGAGGCCGCCGACACCGACGCCGACGCCTACTTCGCGCGCCTCGCCGCGTTGGGCGCCAACCTCGTTCGCCTCACCTTCTCCTGGGAAGCGCTGGAGCCGGAGCGCGGCACCTACCGACGCGACGCGCTCGACCAATACCGCACGCTGCTCGACGCCGCGCGCGCGCGCGGCCTCTTCGTCATCGTCGACTTCCACCAGGACGTCTTCGCCTCCCCCTTCTGCGGCGACGGGTTTCCCCTGTGGGCCATCGGCCCCGACATCCCCCATGGCCCTCCACGCTACGACTGCGGCTTCCCCGACTGGTCCTTCCCGGTGTTCGACCCCACCAGCGACGTCAGCCGCGCCTTCGACCGGCTCTGGAACAACACCGATGGTCTCCAGGACGACCTCGAAGCCATGTGGCGCCACGTGGCCACCGAGTACGCGGCACACCCGGCGGTGGCAGGCTTCGAAATCATCAACGAGCCCGGCCCCGGCAGCGTGCCCCGTCAAACCTTCGAGGCCGAGACGCTCCCGCGCTTCTACGCGCGCATGGGCGGCGCCATCCGGGAGCAGGCCGGCGACTTCCCCATCTTCGGTGGTGGCCGCACCGGAGACTCCTCCGGCGAACCCAACCACCTCACCCAGCCGGCGCTGACGGGCTTCGTCTACGCACCTCATTTCTACGACACCGAGGCCAGCCTCGGCCTCCGCTCCAACAGCAAGGCCGCGCTGGCGGCGAAGCTGCGGACGCTGTTCGAACCGGCGACGCGCTGGAACACGCCGGTGCTCCTCGGCGAATTCGGCGCGCAGAACACCTACGAGCACAAGGCCGAACACCTCCGGCTCCTCTACGAGCTGCTCGACCTGCACCGCGCGCACGCCGCGCTGTGGGACGCCAGCCAGACCTCGACGCACTGGAACACCGAAGACTTCTCGGTGTTGACCGCCGGAGGTGAGGAGCAGCCGTGGGCGCACGCCACCGTGCGCGCCTACCCGCGGGCCGTCGCCGGCCAGGTGCGGCGCTTCTCCTTCGACGCCAACACCGCACGCTTCGAGCTGGAGGTGACAGGCGCCACCGCGGGCATCACCGAGGTGTACCTGCCGCCGCGCCACTTCGGAGAAGCGCCGCGCGTGTCCGCCAGCGAGGGCGTGCGACACCGCTTCGACACCGCGAAGAGCGTGCTGCTGCTCCAGGCGCCGGAGGGTGCCGACTACACCGTGACCGTGAACCCGTAGGTGACGTCAGGGCGCCTGGACGCGCCTCGCCTGTGCCAGCTTCTCGCTGGCGCTCAACGGAGGGCCCGCGTGCACGGGGAGAATCCACGACTTCGCGGCGAAGGTGTCGGTGAGCGTCATCAGGTCGACCGCCGGGTCGATGAGCGGCGTGGCCCGACGCCCGTTGAGCGACGCCAGGGTGTCGACGGTGACCCGCACCGGCCCATCGCCGCGCGCGTTCCACTCCGCGCCGATGCGCTGTCCCAGCTGGAGGATGAGGTCCGGCTGCACCGCCAGCTCCCGCTCCTGGACCCGGGTCAGGTACTCCCGCGGGCTGACGTGCCACTCGCGCCCGGCCTCGTTGCGCACCACGTAGGTCACGCTGCCGTTCTTCTCGCGGGTCATCACCCGCCACGAGAAGCGCATGCCCTGCTCATGCCACGACACGTCGCCCTCGTAGAGGTGCGCGCGCAGCGGCAACGCGAGCTGCACCACGCACCACGCGCCCAATGCCCACCCCACGCCCCGGGAGACGCGCGGCACCTCGAGGGGCTTCGCCGGCGCCGCCGACCGCAGCCACCGGCGCGGCCAGTCGGAGTCAAAGAAGACCAGCGCCGAGAGCGTCATGATGAAGGGGAACATCCCGATGGGAAACAGCACCCGCGTCGCGGTGTGGAAGACGACGACCGCCAGGTAGGCGATGGGCCGGGTCCGCCGCCACAACAGCAAGAAGGGCACCGAGGTGTCGAAGAGGAAGCCCGCCCAGGCCATGAAGAGCGCCGTCTCCGGGGCCGCCAACCACGGGCCGACCACCGGCAACGAGGTCCGCGCCGAGAGCCAGAGGTGCAGCGCGGAGCCGTGCAGCAACCAGTCGCTCTGAAACTTGGCGAGGCCGGCGAAGAAGTACACCGTGCCCACCTGGAAGCGGAGCAGCGCGGTGTACCAGAAGGGGAAGGTCTCGCTGCGCAGCGACGGGCGGCGCACGACGTCGAGCGACCAGTACCGGTGCAGCGGCAGAAAGCACAGCAGCCCGGCGAGCAACGTCACCAGGTAGTAGTGATTGAGGTAGGTGCTGACGTCGAGCAGCTGCAGCCAGGCGAAGAGCACGAAGAGCAGCACGATGGCCACCCGGTAGAAGAGCCCGACCGCCACCAGCGCACCCAGCACCGCCAGCGCGATGAACAGCGCGTAGACGCCCTGGAGCCCGGGCCAGGGAACCCAGCCGAAGCCCCAGTAGTGGAGCCTCACCCGGGTATCGAAGAGCGTCTCTACCCAGCCGTAGGCGAGGAACCGCGACGCCGACACCGACACCAACCCGCCGAAGGCCATGCGGAAGACGGCCAGCGCGGCGGCATCGCGGGGCGCCGACAGCCACTCAGTCATTGTCTCCTTCGAGGCCCATGGGCAGGTCGAGGTCGAGCACGGTGACGAACTCGCTCTTGAGGAGATCGGTCACGCCCTTGAAGGCGTCGTACACCGCCCGCGCCGCCTCCGGCGAGTCCACCAACGCCACGGAGAGGTCCGCGCCATTCAGCGCGTCGAGCGAGGCCTGCGCCGCCGCCGCGTTGGTCCTGAAGGAGCGCGCGAGCTCGCCGGCGCCCTGCGCCACCAGCAGGTCGTCGAAGCCCACCCCGGCGAACGTCTCGTCATCGCAGCCCTCGAGCAACTGCCGCGCCCCCTGGAGGTTCGCCGCCAGGTGCTCGGTGTTGAACGCCGCGAACTGTGACTCGAGCTTGTCGAGGCATGGCGGCGCGGCGCAGTCGCGCAACCCGAGCGGCGTCGCCAGCTTGATGTCCTTCACCTCCCGCTCCACATAGAAGACGGCGTCGCTCACCCGGTTGAGCGCGCCCTGCACCGTCGGGTACGTCGCGTTGCCGGAGCCGGCGGTGGCCAGCGTCTCCGCGAAGCCGCTCCACGCGTCGTCGAGCGTACGGGCCCGCACCGCGACGTCATCGGCCACGGCCTGCGCGTAGGCCTGCTTGCGCGCGGCGCGCTCTTCGGTGCTCAGCGCGTTCCATTCCGCGGTGGGCGCGCACACCTCGTCGGGGTTGGAGAACAGCAGGTACTCCGCCGCCCACAGGCCGCGCCGGTTGATGAGCAGGCGGCTCACGCCGCCCGAATAGCTCCCCGCCTTCAGCACCCCGTCGATGTCGCAGCGGCTCACCAGCGGCCACGAATAGATGTGCTCGCGCAGGTCCTGCCCGCCGGGCGTAATCGACAGCGCGGTCGGTCCGAACTGCATCGGCTCCAGCCGGCTCCAGGCGCGCATCGCGGACCGCCAGGTCTCCTGCGTGGGCGCGGCGGCGAAGGCCTCGGCCTGCGTCCGGAAGCTGGTCACGTTCTGACGCGAGCACTCTCCGGCAGCCCGGAGAAAATCACTGCGACTCACCACCGCGCCGCCGTCTCCGTCGCCACCCTCACCGGCGTCCGGCGTGTTGACCGGAGGACACGCCGCGCTCAGCAGCAGCGACGCCGCACACAAACCTTGACGCCATGCACTCACCATGATTTTGCGTTTGATTGTCAAAGACAACATAGCGAAATCACTTACTGCTCTACACTCTTGAGGTCCACATGCACGTGCGACGTACACTCATTTTTTCGTTGACCACGTTGTTCCTCTTCGCCTGCCCGCCGGAAGGCGAGACCGACGCAGGCACCGGCGGAGGGACCGCCACCGG
>CALNBU010000217.1 GCA_937875615.1 uncultured Archangium sp. | reverse complement strand
CGAGAGCGCCTTGGGGATGTCCCGGTTCAGCTCGTGGGGCACCGGCGGCTGGGCGTGGACGTGCTTCTCCATCACCTCCATCGGCGTGGTGCCGGTGAAGGGCAGCTGCCCGGTCAACATGTGGAAGCAGAGGATGCCGAACGCGTAGAGGTCCGCCGGAGGGCCCGCCGGGCGCCCCCGCGCGTGCTCGGGCGAGATGTAGTCGGGGGTGCCGGCGATGCGGGTGACGTTCTGCTGGTTGCGCCGCGCCAGGCCGAAGTCGAGCAGCTTGACGTAGAAGAGGCTGCCTTCCCTGACCAGGAAGACGTTGGCCGGCTTGAGGTCGCGGTGCACCACGCCCTGCTCGTGCGCCGCCGACAGGGCCGAGAGCACCTGCTCGAGGATCACCACCACGTCGCCCGCTGGCACGGTGCTCTCGCGCTGCATCAACTGCTCGAGCGACTCGCCCTCCAGCAGCTCCATGATGAGGTAGTGGCGGCCGTCGTCGGTGCTGCCCGCGCCGAAGATGTTGATGATGCCCCGATGCTTGATGGCGCTGATGATGCGCGCCTCGTCGAGCAGCCGGTCGATGTCGCGCGGGTCCTGCACGATGTCGGCGCGCAGCACCTTGATGGCCACCTGCTTGCCGATGAGCTTGTGCGTGGCCCGGTAGACCACGCCCATGCCGCCGACGCCCAGGCGGGCCTCGATGATGTAGTCCTGCAGCGCCTTCCCGATGAGGCTGTCGCGGACCATGCTGCTGCTGGTGCTCTCGGTCTGCGCGCTGGAGCGGGTCGCCGAGCGCCGCGGCGAACCGGGCGCGCCCGGCACCGGCCCCGGCTTCGCCCTCGCGTTGCGCTGCGGCGGGGCCTCTTCGTCGGTCACCGTCTTCTTCAGCGGCTGCCGACGCCCGGCGATGCGCGGCTGACGTGGCTGGAGGCTGGTGCGCGCCTGCGCCTCGGCGGTTGCTCCCAGAGATGCGCCGCACTCCGGGCAGACGGTCGTCTCCGTAGGAGACACCTTTCCGCATGAAGGGCAGATGACTTCGCCGGCCATGAGCGGCTCATTCAACCACAGCTTGCCGACGCCACCGTCGGTGAAGTGGACGGGCTGAAGCCGCTGGAATCTTTCGACAATACGAGTTGACCGCACGCGGCCGCGATCTCCCGACCGCGCGGCCAGCGGACCATCGTCAGCAGTCCGCGCTGCACCAGGCGCGCGTGGAAGGCGTTGACGCGCTCGGCGCTGGGCGTGGTGAGCCCGGTGCCCGGGTACGGGTTGTACGGAATCAGGTTGACGCGCGAGGGGATGCCCTCGAGCAGCGCCACCAGCCGGTCGGCGTCGGCGTCGGTGTCGTTGAGACCACCGAACAGCACGTACTCGATGAAGTAGTCGCGGCGAAAGCGCCGGCGCACCGCGTCTTCGCGCAGCGCGCCCAGCAGGCTGGCGATGGGCCAGGTCTTCGTCTGCGGCATCACCTGCGCGCGCACCTCGTCGGTGGTGGCGTTGAGCGAGAGCGCCAGCGAGGCCTTCGACTCCGCGAGGAAGCGCTTGAGGCCTGGCAGCACGCCCGAGGTGCTGACGGTGACGGCCACGTGGCGCAGCTGCGGCGCGGGGCTCTGGGTGAGGCAGTCGACGGCGCGGAGCACCTCGTCGAGGTTGTCGAAGGGCTCGCCCATGCCCATGAACACCACGTTGGTGGCGGGCGCGTCGGGCGGCGCCTCGGAGCGCGCCAGCAGGTACTGGCCCACCATCTCCTCGGCCTTCAGCTGGCGGATGAAGCCGAGCTCCTTGGTCGCGCAGAAGGTGCAGCGGCGCGTGCAGCCGGCCTGGCTGGACACGCAGATGGTGCTGCGCCCCTTCGCGGGGATGCGCACCGTCTCCACGCTGGTGCCATCGAAGTCGAGCGCGTACTTGGTGGTGCCGTCAGAGCTCTCCTGCCGCTCGGTCACCCGGGGCACCTGCCAGCGCCGGCCCGCGAGGAACGGCCGCCACACCCGGTGACTGACGCCGGGCACGGTGTCGGGCAGCGACGCCGGGAGCGGCCGCTGCGCGTACAGCCACTTGAGCGCCTCGAAGGCGCGGGTGCGGCTGCCCAGCTCGAAGGCCAGCTCGTCGACGGTGAGGGCGGGCAGGTGACGCACGTCGTGTCGCTCCTCGCAGAGAGGCGAGGAAGGTGTCAACGCCCCGCGCGCCGCTTCATGCTACGAGCCTGCGGCATGTCACGACTCATCCTCGGCACGTTGCTCGCGCTCGCAGGCTGCACCGGAGAGCGGGCGAAGGAGGCCACCAGCGCCGTCATCGGCAAGGCCGTCGAGGTCAGCAAGGGGACCGCCTCCGGCATCGTCGAGGGCATGAAGGAAGGCCGCGCCGAGGCGCCCTCCGTCGACGGCGCGCGCGTCATCAGCCGCTGGGACCAACTCGAGGGCGCGGGGTCCATCACGGTCTTGAAGAAGCTGGCCGCCGGCGACCACACCGCGGTGGAGCTCGCGCTCGAGAACACCGGCGACGTGCCGCTGCGCTTCTCCGGGTTGAGCTTCCTCGCGCTCGACGACGAGGGCTTCACGCTGGAGGTGAGCGCCCCCTCGACGGAGCAGACCGTGCCGCCGAAGGCCAGGTCCCGGCTGACGGTACAGGTGACCGCGGCCCCGGCGAAGGTGGCGAAGCTGCGCGTCTGGACCCACGAGCTCACGGTCCCCTGAGGACCGCCCGCCTCCTCCGTCGAGCAGTTGCCTGACGGCTTGAACTCCTGTTCAGTGCAGGCCGTCATGGCCTCCGAACTCCACGAAGCGCTGCGCGCCTGCCACCCCATCGTCGCCGCCTGGTTCCAGGAGACGCTGGGGGAGCCCACCGAGCCCCAGGTGCGTGGCTGGCCGCTGATTCGCGACGGGAAGGACGTGCTCATCGCCGCGCCCACCGGCAGCGGCAAGACGCTGACCGCCTTCCTCGCCTGCCTCGACGCGCTCTTCCGCGCCGCCGCCGACGGCACGCTCACCGACGAGACCCAGGTGGTCTACGTCTCTCCGCTCAAGGCGCTGGGCAACGACGTGCAGAAGAACCTGCTGCTGCCGCTCGAGCAGCTCCGGGAACGGGCCCGGCGCGAGGGCTTCGCCCTGCCCGACATCCGGGTGATGGTGCGCTCGGGCGACACGCCCGCCAGCGAGCGCGCGCAGATGGTGAAGCGCCCGCCGCACATCCTCATCACCACCCCCGAGTCGCTCTACCTCTACCTCACCGCCGAGAAGAGCCGCCGCACGCTGAGCGCGGTGCGCACCGTGGTGGTCGATGAAATCCACGCCCTGGCCCGCGACAAGCGGGGCTCGCACTTCGCGCTCTCGCTGGAGCGGCTCCAGCACGTCACCGGCCACCGCCTGCAGCGCATCGGCCTCTCGGCCACCACCCGGCCGCTCGACGCGCTCGGCCGCTACCTCACCGGCACCGACGGGGCCTGCGAGCTGGTGGAGGTCGGTCACGTGCGCCCCTGGGAGCTGTGGCTGGAGACCCCGGAAGAAGAGCTGACGGCGGTGCCCACCAACGAGATGTGGGGCCAGCTCTACGACCGCGTGGTGGCGCTGTCGGCCTCGCACCGCACCATGCTGGTGTTCGCCAACACCCGGCGCCTCGCGGAGCGGGTGGCGCACGACCTCGGCGAGCGCCTCGGCCACGACAAGGTGTGCGCGCACCACGGCAGCATGGCGCGCGAGCTGCGCCTGACGGCCGAGGAGCGCCTCAAGGGCGGGCACCTCAAGATCATGGTGGCCACCGCCAGTCTGGAGCTGGGCCTCGACATCGGCTCCATCGACCTGGTGGTGCAGCTGGGCAGCCCGCGCAGCATCGCGGTGATGCTGCAGCGCCTGGGGCGCAGCGGACACCACAAGGCGGCGGTCTCGAAGGGGCTGCTCTTCGCCCTCTCGCGCGACGAGCTGGTGGAGTGCACCGCGCTGCTGTGGGCCATCTCCCGCAGGAACCTCGACGCGGTGCGCATGCCCGACCAGCCGCTCGACGTGCTGGCGCAGCAGGTGGTGGCCGAGGTCGCCGCGCAGGACTGGGACGAGCAGGCGCTCTTCACGCTGCTGCGCCGCGCCGCGCCCTACGCGCAGCTGACGTCCGCGGCCTGGGAGCAGACGCTGCAGCTCGTCAGCGAAGGCGTGGCCACCAACCGCGGCAGGTCGCGCGTCCACGTGCACCGCGACCGGGTGAACGGCGTGCTGCGCGCGCGCAAGGGCGCCCGGCTGACGGCGCTGCAGAACGGCGGCGCCATCCCCGACCTGTTCTCCTACGCCGTGGTGGCCGAGCCCGAGGGGCACACAGTGGGCAGCGTCGACGAAGACTGGGCCGTGGAGTCGATGGCCGGCGACGTCTTCGTGCTGGGCAGCACCTCGTGGCGCATCCGCGGCATCGTGGGCGGCGAGGTGCGCGTCGACAACGCCCACGGCGCGCCACCCAGCGTGCCCTTCTGGAACGGCGAGGCCCCCGCGCGCACCGACGAGCTGTCGGCCGAGGTCGCCCGCCTGCGCGAGGAGGTGCTGCGCCGCGACGACGCCCGCGAGTGGCTCACCGGCGAGCTCTCGCTGCCCGCCCACGCCGCCGACCTCCTGGTGCGCTACGTGCGCGCGGGGCACGCCGCGCTGGGCTGCGTCCCCACCCAGCACACCGTGGTGGCCGAGCGCTTCTTCGATGAGGCCGGCGGCATGCAGCTCATCATCCACGCGCCCTTCGGGGCCCGCATCAACCGCGCCTGGGGCCACGCGCTGCGCAAGTCGTTCTGCCGCGCCTTCGACTTCGAGCTGCAGGCCGCCGCCAGCGACGACGGGCTGCTGCTGTCCTTGAGCGAGCAGCACTCCTTCCCGCTGCTCGACATCTTCGACTTCGTGCACCCGAAGACGGCGGAGAAGGTGCTGACCCAGGCGGTGCTGCAGGCCCCCATGTTCGGCACCCGCTTCCGCTGGGCTGCGGGTCGCGCGCTGGCGCTCTCGCGGCTCTCGGGCGGCAAGAAGGTGCCGCCGCCGATTCAACGCGCGCGCGCAGAAGACCTCATCGCCGCCGTCTTCCCCGAGCAGGTGGGCTGCCAGGACAACCACGGCGGCCTGGAGCTGGAGCCGCCGGACCACCCGCTGGTCAACGAGACCATGAAGGACTGCCTCCACGAGCTGATGGACCTGCGCGGCCTCGTCTCGGTGCTGACCCGCCTCAAGAGCGGCGCGGTGAAGAAGGTGGCCGTCGACCTGCCGGAGCCCTCGGTCTTCGCCCACGCCATGCTCAACTCCGCGCCCTACACCTTCCTCGACGACGCGCCGCTGGAGGAGCGCCGGGCGCGCTCGGTGTCGGTGCGCCGGGGCCTGCCGCCCTCCGACGCCGCGGCCTTCGGGGCCCTCGACCAGACCGCCATCGACCAGGTGGTGGCCGAGGCCGCGCCGGAGCTCCGCGACGCCGAGGAGCTCCACGACGCGCTCCTCCAATTGGGCCTGCTGCCGCTGACGGGCGAGGGCGCGCTCCCTACGCCCGCTGCGGTGGGGCCGTGGCTCGCGCAGCTGCACGCCCATCGCCGCGCCGCGCAGCACGCGGGCTTCGCCTTCGCCGCCGAGCGGGTGCCGCTGGTGCAGGCGCTCTACCCAGATGTGGCCCTGGCGCTGACGCCGCTCCCCGGTGACGTGCCCGTGGCGCGGGAAGACGCCGTGCGGCAGGTGCTGCGCGGCTGGCTGGAGCTGGTGGGCCCCACCACCGCCGCCGAGCTGGCCCGGCGCCTGGCGCTCCCGGTGGCCGACGTCGAGGCCGGGCTGGCGAAGCTGGAGTCGGTGGGCCAGGTGCTGCGCGGGCGCTTTCGTCCCACCGCGGCGCCGGACGAGGTGGAGTGGTGCGACCGCCGGCTGCTCCAGCGCATCCACCGGC
>CALNBU010000216.1 GCA_937875615.1 uncultured Archangium sp. | reverse complement strand
GCGCCCGGCACGAAGGTGCACGCCTCGGGTGTCCCGTGGGACGACGCGTCGGGCGACCGCCTGCGGACCTGGCTGGGGTTGACGAGCGAGCGCTTCTACGACGAGCGCCTGGTGGCCATCGTGCCCATGGGCTTCTGCTACCCGGGCCGCGGCGCCTCCGGAGACCTGCCGCCGAGGCCGGAGTGCGCCCCGCTGTGGCACGAGGCCGTGCTGGGGCACCTCACGCAGGTGAGGCTGACGTTGCTCATCGGCCGCTACGCGCAGGCGCGCTACCTGGGCGCCGGCTGCGGAGCGACGTTGGCGGAGACGGTGCGGGACTGGCGCCGTCACCTGTCGTCGGGCTTCCTGCCGCTCGTGCATCCTTCTCCGCGCAACCAGCTGTGGCTCCGGAAGAACCCGTGGTTCGAGCGGGAGCTGGTCCCGGCGCTGCGGGCGCGGGTGCAGGCGCTGGTGGGCTAACCGCGCAGGACCGCTTCGGTCGACACCCGCCAGCCGTAGCCGTCGCAGAGGTCGGCCTTCCCGTCGGCGCGCGCCTTCGTCATGCCCAGCGGTCCCTCGGTGGCGCCGAAGGGGATGCCGCGGTCCACGAAGCCGCCGCGGGCCGTGCGCGCGAAGACCTCCAGCATCTTCAGCACGCCGGCCTCGTCCTGCGGGCCCACGTCGAGCACCGCCGCATCGGCGCGCTCGTAGTCGCGCGGCGCGTTGGCGAGGTGCAGCGAGAAGCGCAGCTGGTCGGCCCACTTGCTGGAGCAGGCCTCCACCAGCCCCGCGGCGGCCTCCCAGGTGATGGGCAGGAAGTACTTGGTGTAGCCGCTGCCCACCACGCAGCCGCCCTGGCCGCCGAAGAGCGAGAAGCGGTGCGGGTGGAGATTCTCCCGGGCGCGCGGCAGCCGCAGCGCCACCGCGTCGCCGTTCTTCGCGTCGGCCGGCACGTATTGCCCGGGCTCGTCGACGAAGAGCGTCACCCGGCCGTCGCTGATGAAGGCCCAGTGGTTCCCGACGCGCACCATGCGGAAGCTCCAGTCCCAGCCGGTGGCGCCGGCGCTGCAGGCCGCGAGGTGGGCGACGAAGCCGGAGTCGCCGGAGGCGCGCGCCAGCTCCGGCTCTTCGCCCTGGCGCAGCGAGAAGCGGCGCGCGTGGAAGAAGCGCACGCGGGGGTCGGCGCTGGTCATGGCAGCTTCCCCCACAGCAGCGCGGGCCACTCGGAGGGGCGCCCCAGCATCTCCCGCGCCTGCCGGGCCACGCCCAGGGCCCGCGCGTCGAGGTGCTGCTCGTAGTGGGAGATGCCGTACACCGAGATGAGCAGCGCCGTGCCCACCCACCGCACCACGCGCTCCTGAAACTCCGGCGTCAGCGTGAAGCCGGGCTCGCGCGCCGCGGCGTAGGCCTGCAGCAGCGCGTGCGCGAAGGCCTCGAGGGTGGGGCGGGCCAGCACCTCGCTCTTGTGCTCCGGGGCCACCCAGCCCAGCACGTAGTCCGACAGCAGGCTGCCCAGGTCGCGCGCCGGGTCGCCCCAGAACGACAGCTCCCAGTCGAGGTACACCACGTGCGCGCGGGCGCTGCGCGCCACGCGCAGCAGGTTGGCCTGGCGCAGGTCTCCGTGGAGCAGCGCGTTCTCCGATTCGCGCGACTGCTGGGTGGAGAGCGCCTGCAGCCCCTGCATGGCGAAGCTGTCCGCCTGGACGCTGGCGAAGAAGTCGATGCCCGCCGAAGACAGGCGCGCGTAGAAGTCGGGGCGCATCCGCAGGAAGCACTCCAGCAGGTCCGACTCGTCGCCGAAGGTGTCGGCCAGCGCGTAGCGGGCGCGGCCTTCGCGGCTCACCCGGTGGAGGAAGCCCAGCGCGTCGCCCACCTGCGCGGCCACCTCGGTGGTCCGCGTGGTTCTGCGCGCGCATGCCCTGGTCAGCGTCGGACACCGCCAGCCGGTCGCACATTCCTGAG
>CALNBU010000215.1 GCA_937875615.1 uncultured Archangium sp. | reverse complement strand
ACCTGAAGGAGCTCGCCAACGAGCGGCAGTGGTCGCACTACGAGTCGAACCTGGATCTCGACTTCGCCTACGCGCTGCCCGGCGTGGCCCGCTTCCGCGCCAACTACTTCAACCAGGAGCGCGGCGCGGCGGCGGTCTTCCGCATCATCCCCGAGAAGATCCGCTCGCTGGAGGAGCTCAAGGCGCCCGCAGCGCTGAACAACCTCGCCGCGCTGGAGCAGGGGCTGGTGCTGGTCACGGGCCCCACCGGCTCGGGGAAGTCCACCACCCTGGCGGCCATCGTCGACCTCATCAACACCAGCTCCTCGCGGCACATCATCACCATCGAAGACCCGGTGGAGTTCGTGCATCAGAACAAGCGCTCCACGCTCTCGCAGCGCGAGGTGGGCGTGGACACCAGGAGCTTCGCCAGCGCGCTCCGCTCCGCCATCCGCCAGGACCCCGGCGTCATCCTGGTGGGCGAAATGCGCGACATGGAGACCATCTCGCTGGCCATCACCGCCGCGGAGATGGGCGTGCTGGTCTTCGGCACCCTGCACACCAACAGCGCCCCCAAGACCATCGACCGCGTCATCGACGCCTTCCCCACCGACCAACAGCAGCAGGTGCGCACCATGCTCTCGGAGTCGTTGGCCGCGGTGGTCTCTCAGCTGCTGCTGCGGACCCCCGACGGCAAGGGGCGGGTGGCGGTGCACGAGATCCTCCTCAAGACGCCGGGCCTGCCCAACGTCATCCGAGAGGGCAACACCACCATGCTCAACTCCATCATCCAGTCGGGGAAGGGGCAGGGAATGCAGTCCATGGACGACGCGTTGTTCAAGCTGGTGCAGGACAAGCGCATCGACCCCGAAGACGCCTTCCACAAGGCCACCAACAAGGCGCGCTTCGAGCCGCTGTTGACGGAGCACTGAGCGATGTTGAGCGCACTGTTGACCCTCACCCTCTCCGGAGCACCCATGAGCCTGTACGACATCTCTGTCGAGACCATCGATGGACGGCCGCAGAAGCTGGCCGACTTCAAGGGCAAGGCGCTGCTCATCGTCAACACCGCCAGCGAGTGCGGCTACACGCCGCAGTACAAGGGCCTCGAGGCGCTGTACCAGCGCTACCAGGCGCGCGGCTTCACGGTGCTGGCCTTCCCGTCGAACGACTTTGGCGGGCAGGAGCCGGGCACCAACGCCGAGGTGAAGAAGTTCTGCGAGCTCAAGTACAAGACCACCTTCCCGCTCTTCGCGAAGGTGAAGGTCAAGGGCCCCGACGCGCACCCGCTCTTCGCCTACCTGCAGGGGTTGCCGAAGCACGGCGGCGAGGTGAAGTGGAACTTCAACAAGTTCCTGGTCGACCCGCTGGGGAACGTGGTGGCGCACCTGCCCTCAGGCGCGGACCCCGGCGGCGACGAGGTGGCGAAGCAGGTCGAAGCCGTGCTGCCGGCCACGAAGTGACGTGCTAGGGCGTCGACCATGGCCTCCTCGACTCACGAAAGCGACCCGAAGAAGCTCCCCATTCCGCAGCGCCCGCGCGCTGACCTGGACATCGTGCATCACCAGCGCGAGTGGAGCAGCGGTCAGCGCGGTGGCGGCTCGGTGCCGAAGGACTTCGGCTGGCCCTCCAACCCCAAGCAGCACCAGGAAGAGCGCGGCTCCGGCGAGCTCTGAGCGTCGCCTCAGCGCAGGCGTCGCGCGAGGAAGTCGCCCAGTCGGGTGAAGGCCTCCTGTCCGATGGTGTGCGCGCCGTCGAAGGGGACGAACTCGACCGGGAGCCCCGCTTCGGTGAGCAGGTCGCGCAGCCACTCGGCGGCGACGAAGGGCAGCACGGGGTCGAAGCGCCCATGCGATTGGAAGACCGGCAGCCCGGCCCGGGCTGCTGCCTTCGCGCGCCACGTCTCTTCGGTCAGCAGGGTACCGGAGAGCACCAGCAGCGTCGCGGGGGCCTCTTCGAGGCGGAGCGTCACGTCGCAGGCCAGCATCGCGCCCTGGCTGAAGCCGCCCAGCGCGAGGCGGTGCATCGGGAGCCCGGTGTCATCGGCGATGTCCCGCACCAGCTTGTGCAGCTTCGCGCGCGCGGCGGGCAGGCCGGCGGGCTCCTGTTTCCGGAATTCCCGCAGCGCCTCCGGGTCGCCCTGGAGTCGCTGCACCGCGAGCATGTCGATGGGCCACCAGGCGCGCCCGAAGCCGAGGTCGAGCGGCGCGGCCGGAAAATAGAAGCGGGTGCGGCTCAGTGAGGGCTGGGCCCGCACCAGCTCGGGGCCGAGGCCGGCGAGATCATCGGCGGGCGCGCCGTACCCGTGGCAGAGCACCACCGCCGCGTCCGGGGCGCCGGGCGTGGCCTGAAAAGTCTCGACTTCCAGTGCGGAGGGCTCGTGCATGCGCGGTGTATACAGCGCTTGACCTCGCGCCCCGCCCTGTATTCCCTTCGGGTCGTGGCGTTCACGTTGCGGGTTACTTCAGGCGACGGCAGTACCGAGGCGTTCTCCTTTGACGACGGAGAGGCGCGGCTGGGTCGCACGGCGGACAACGACGTGGTCATCAAGGACCCCTCGTCGTCGCGCAGTCACGCCCGCATCTTCGAGGAAGATGGCAGGTGTTTCGTCGAGGACCTGAAGAGCGCTAACGGGACCCGGCACAACGGGCGCCCGGTGAAGGTTCCGGCGGAGCTGAAGCACGGAGACACGGTGTCCATCGGCGACGTCTCCATCGAGGTGGAGCTGGCGTTCGGGAATGACACGGTGATGGCGCCGCCGGACTCCACCGTGGACGAGGTGGACGACCTGGCGGAGGCCACGCAGGACCCGAACTCGACCATCCTCAAGCCAGCGCGTGCGCCCGCCGCCATCGTGCGTCGTCCGGCGGAGGCTCCGTCTGGGACGCTCGAAGAGGACGTGCCGGACAATCAGACGAAGAACTTCGAGGTGCCACCACCGAAGGCGTTGCAGCGCCGGCCGGAGACGCCGGCGGCGAGCGGTCGGCGCTCCCGCGTGGACGTGCCGGCGACGCGCCCTTCGCGGACCGGGGCGGCCATCAGCCGGGCGCCGGCGCAGAGCGATGATGCGCCGGTGGTGTCGGCCGCGGAGCGGGCCAGGGAGCGCCGCGAACTCCAGAAGTCGAGCAGCGGGCGGGCGCAGTTGCTGTGGGCCGACCTCCCGCCGCCGGCGAGGATCGCGCTCGGCATCGTAGGCTCGTTGATGGTGTTGGGGGTGTTGGGCGGCGGCATCTACGCGATGGTTCCGAAGAAGAAGCAGACGCGCCCCGAGACCGAGGTGCTTCGTCCGAACGCCGAGCCCCTGGAAGAGGTGTACGGCCTGGGTGACGAGGTGGAATTCGAGCGCCCGGACATGAAGAGCTTCACCTTCGTCGTGCAGTCCCCGACCGATGTAGTGGGGGTGCTGCACTACCAGGCGGCCGACAGCTCGAAAGATGAGGTCAGCATCGAGCTCAACGGGGCGCAGCTGGGCACGGTGCCTCCCGACACGCTCGACGTGGACAACCGGGAGCTGGAGCAGGTGCTCCCCGCCACGCAGCTTCGGCTGAATGACCCCAACGAGCTGGTGTTCGACAACATCAACAACCCGCCGCAGCGCGACACCTGGCGGGTCTGGAACGTGTGGGTGGAGATTATTCCCGTCCCCAGGATGTCCGCGGAGGACGCCGGGCGGCGGGCAAAGGGCGACCTCGACCGGGCGTCGAAGCTGTACGCCGACCGACAGGTGGGGGCGATGAACCTGTTCCGCTCGTGGAAGTTGTACCGGGAGGCGTGGTTGGTGCTGGAGGCCACGCCAGATCGACCCACCGAGCTGCTGGACACCGCGCGGACCCGGATGCGGGAGATCCGCCCGGAGCTCGACCGCAAGTGTCAGGCGATGCGCGTCGACTTCAAGAAGGAGCTGAACAAGAAGGACCCGAAGTACGAGGTGCTGCGCGCGATTCTCCTCGATGTCGGGAACCACTTCGAGAAGGAACACCCCTGTCTGGGGTGGAGCCGCTCGGTGATGCGCTCGCTCGACGAGTACTGAGTCAGATGGTGGCCGCGGCCAACACCGCGTAGATGCCTTCGAAGTAGCTGCTCAGGGCATTGATGAAGGTGCGGAAAGCGACCAGGAGCGTGACGCCAGTGCCGATGAGCAGCGCGTGAGAAACCACGCCGTACTCGACCATCGCCTGACCACGTGGTGCTCGCTTAACGACGCTTTTTCTGAGTGCAGTCTTTTTTGCAGTCATTGGACACCTTCTTGCAGTTGTCGATGCAGCCGGGCAACGCGCGGGGGGGAGCGTTCTTCGTAGAGACCTTACACTGGTTGATACACAAGGTTTGGAAGTCCTCACAGGCGTCGCAGCGCGGCTTGCTTTCAGCAGCGAGCGCCGATGGACCTACCAGAAACAAGAAACAGAACAAAACTCTCATGGCTGAAGCTCCAGGTGTTTGAGATTGGTCGCGAAGTCGTCGACACCCAGAAGAACTTTCGTGCCGACCAGCCCATCTTTCAACAACGTGATCGTCGCGTTGCGCCCTTGACGCACGGCAGTTCCCCTCACTGCACCATCAGCCTCATGGGTCCACTCTTTGAGGGTCCAGCCAGCGCGAGGCAAAACGCTGTCGAAATGTTCGCGCACGTTGTCCATATGGCGATTCGGCACGACGGCGAACGCCGTATGCTTCTTCATCTCGCCCTCTCCGATGACCAGGACCTGCGGGCTGCGAGAACCTTCGGGAAATTCGATGCCGCCGATGGGGGTTCTGCTGGCCGCGAGGAACGTCTCGGGCTGAGTGTTCGAGAGGAACACCATGGTGCGGGAACCTGAGCGGACGGCACTCACCAGATGAACTCGACCGCTCATGAAATCCACACCGGCGTCGGGGTTTGGGATCTCGTAGAAGCCCGAGTAACCAACCCGCTCCGAATAGCGGTGCGAAACCCGGATGGTGTCGAGAGGTAGAAACGCCCCGTCGTAGAAGGAGAGCACCTCGTCAACAGGGTCTTCGGTGGTGAACCACGCGCTCGCCATGGGCGTGCCCTGCACCGTCGCCGACGACGACAACTTGCGCGGTGTCGCCCCTGGGTACGGTGGGATTCCTTCGAGCGACAGCGGGTCGGGCTGCATGAAGTCGCGAACCTGCTCTTGTGGTTGAAACCGGACCTGGTACGGCAGATCCGTCTCGACCTCGTCGAACATCGACTCGAACTCGCGCTCCAAAGCACGCTGTTGCTGAATGGAAATGAGCGCACCCATAACCGTTCCGAGTATTGCCGCACCAGCCAGAATCTTCCAGACTGGTACGCCGCCGGTCGTCTTCCTAGGGATAGTTGTTGTCGCCAAAATAGCTGTTCTGCCGACCGTTGTACGCGTCCTGCTGTCGGTTGTCGGTCCATCCAGATGTGTAGAACCCGTCGAACTCGCGGGTGTGTCCGGAGTTGTACGCAAGGTGGGGTGTCAGCAACAGGTCACCAGAAATGGAGTCAGCGGCTCCAACGATGGGACTGATCAGCTCGTCGCTCACCAGACCCTGTAGAAATTGTGCCGCACCAGACAAATTGTTGAGTCGGGTCATGTAGTAGCTGTTCATCCGGCTGTGGAAGCGGCTCTCAGGAGAGCCCTCGGTGGGGTCTACATCGCCCGGCCGATTGACCGCCCAGGTGTCCTGAAGCAACGCCACCTCTTGCGCCAGGAACACGATCGACTCGCTCGCGCCTGCTCCCTGCGCATCGGAGTGGCTGCCGACTTGACCACTCGACCCGAGCTCGCCACCACGGTCCCGCTGACTATCGAAGCGCTTGATCTCGGTGGCCTTCTCCTTGGACCAGAGAAACAAGGAATTCATGACGTAGTAGTTGGTCACACCCAGTCGAGCGTCACATCTGACGTACCCACCTTCGTTGTACTGAGAATCGAACATGGCGCTGCCAAGCCCAGCGATCGACGCAGTGTCCTTTTCCCGAACGCAGGTCACCTGGCGGGCCTTTTGTCCGCCACTCCCAGAGCTGCCCGTAAGCCAACACTGATGTGCAGCGAAGTTCGTATGATGAAACTCGTGCTTGCAGTCATGCTCAATAGATTTGTCGAACGCCGAGGTGTGGTCACAATATGTACGCCGCGAGTTTCGAGCGACGACATTGTCTACTGGCTGCGGCTGATAGGTCTCCGCCTGTTCAGATGTCTTGGTCGGATCGTAGCTGTTGTTGTCCGCGTCCGATCCGTCCTCCTCGTCGTTGGATTCCGGCGGCGGGTTGGAGCCGTTGTTCGCCATCTTCATCCGGTTCCAGTCCAGGAAGTTGTAGTCCCAGGGGGTGCTGACGATGGTCTCCTGTTGCTCCAACTTGTACCAGGTAAGGTCCTGAATGAAGAGGACGTACATGATGGTGGGAACCAGAAATACCATCAAAATAGTCAGCTCAACTGCTGCTGCGCCACGTGTCTTCTGAGCCATGCGCTTCATTCAATGCCCTCCACGGGTCCCACGAACATTTTGCCGCCAGCGGCACCTGCAATTTTGTTCAATTCGGTGCGGTCCTTGAACCCGTGCAGCTTCGCTCGCCAGAACGGGTCAAAGAGGTTGGGCGGTACGCGCCAGTTGCCGAGTTGATGGAAGTAGACCTTGCCCTTGCCGACGCCCACGGCATTCTGGGTCGGCACGAGGGTGAGGCTCATGTCGGCGCCCTTATCCAGCTTCATGGTCATCTTGCCTGAGTCATTGAGCTCCCAGGGCTTCTTGCCCGGCGCCCAGCGCAGGTCCTGTGTAGCGGCGCCGTAGGTGCTTGGCTGGTTGTAGTCGCTGTCGGCGCTGCCCAACTTGAAGTTGACGAAGCAGTCCTCCTGCGCACAGTACGGGAGCTTGTCGTGGTCCGGGTCGTGCGCCAGGCCAGGTGAGTGGGCGCCGCTTTCGTGGTCAGAGGCCACATAGGAGCTTCTCGTGCCGGCCGCGACGGGGGTGTGTCGCCAGCCCAGCACGGTGACCACTGGGCCGGTCGTGCCAGCGCTGGCGCGCTGGAGTTGGTGGCCCTGACTTGCATTGCCATTGTTGCTCTGCCCGACAGCTCCGCGCACGCCGAAGTAGATGATGTTCGTACCAGAGTTGTGCTGCAGATCATCGAGATAGTCCGACATCATGAAATAGTCGGTCCCGATGTGACCGGTCATTCCGAGCCCGCCAGAGGTGAAGGAATTGCGGGTGCCGTTGGCGACCGAGGCCATGATTTTGCTGCGCTCTTCTTTGTCCTTCGTGCTGCCCGTGCAATCGCCTCCCGAACCCCCGCTGCTGGTGCCCTCCAGGGGGCAGGTGAAGTTCCCCGTATTGAAGGCCAGCAACGCCATTGAGTTGTCTCCGCCGGGTACGTTGTGCTGCTTGAGCTTGTTCATGACTTGCGTCATCTGCGCCTGGGTTGCCGTGATGATTGTATTTTGCTCTCCATGAATGGAGTCAATCATGTCAGAGAGACCCTCTACCGCGTCATTGAAGGCATCTTCGTTGTCCTTCACCTTGTCCCCGACGTCGTAGGACTTGCTGAGGTGGCGAATGGCGATGATGCCTGCCTCGAAGACACAGGGGCAGTGGGAGAAGTTGAAGGGGTAGCAGCCAAGCAGGGTCTCGAACGCAGCGACCACCCCGAACGCCATGGCGAAGGCCTGGTGGTTGGCGGCGGCCTGAGTCGCGATGGCCATCCAGGCGTGGACGCTCATCTGTGCGACGAACGCGGCTGCAATAGCGCGGTTGGAATATGCGATTGAGTTGTACGCTCTCGCTTCGAGTACGGCGATTGAGTAGGCTTGGGCGTCTGCGTGGTTCTGGACGCGAATCTTCTCATGAATGGCGTTGGTGATGTTGAGGCTCAGCATGAGCATGAGCGCCAAGACCAGCATGGTGACACAAGCGAGTACGAGCGTCTGACCTCTGGTTCGTGCAGTCATGTTCAGCTTCCCTGATTGAAGTTGACTTTGCAGTCATTGCTGGTGGGCAGCTCACCTTGCGCGACGTTCGACTGAAGTCGCATGGCCCAGTTGGCGCGGATGGGCAGGAAATAGCGCCCCTGTTTGGCATGGGAGATGAGCGTTTGGGCGGTGGTCGCCGAAGAGGAGGCCTGATCTGAAGAGGTGCGATTGCGCAGCCGCAGCGTGTTGAAGGTCTCCTGGTTATCGGGCTTGACGCCTACCGTCGCCCAGAACAGGATGCCGTTCGCAAAAGGTATCAACAGCTCATAGTTGAATGTGATTTGAGCGTGGAGTCTCGTGCGCTTGAACCCGACCCAGTCGCCGTCACGGCCGGAAGCCACCTGTGGATCGTCGAAGTCATCATTGGGCGAAAGCCGGCCCGTAGCGCCGCTGCCGTTCGTGGTGGGGTTACAGATGGTGGTGATCACCATCTTCGGGCCGTTCTGGTACTGGTTGTTTTTCACCTGCTGCCAGGCGGTCGCGTAGCTGCCTTCGTCTTTGGGCGGGCGAATCTTGCCGTCTGGGCCGGGAAGCAGCGGAACCAGCACGGCCAGCGCCGCGTTGGTCATGACGTCTTTCTTGGCCCGGTGGATGGCTCCGGCGCGCGTCGCTTTGTACGCTGCGTAGCGAGTCATGAGGCGCGCTTGGTGTGCGAGGCCGAGCTGGATGAGGCCCATCATCATGAAGACGAAGAGCGGCATCACGATGGCCGTCTCGACGGCGGCCTGTCCGGACTCTCTTCGTGAAGGGGAGCGACGCATGGTGACGCATTGTCGGCGCGTCGGGCCGGCCGCTCCATCGGTCATGTGGCCCAACCTGTCGAATCGCCCAACGTGTTGAAATAATTAGACTCTGGTGCCCGAATCGAAGAGGGTGCGGCGCCATGGAAGGCTCGACGGCTCTTCGGCAGCGCCCGGCGTGGTTCTATGTGCTCATGGGGTGTGGGGCGGCAGGGGGGCTGGTACTGCTGCTGTGCCTCGGCAGTTTCCTCGGTCTGGCGAAGTGTGGCTACGACGCACAGCAGGGGGTGCTCGACCCCGAGACGCGCAAGGCCAACGCCATCAAGCAGCTGGGCGCCATCCCCGAGGGCTACAGCGTCGCCGCCAGCATCGACGTGTTCCTGGGGCAGCAGACGACGCTGGTCGACTCGGACCTGCTCCCCGACGGCGGCTTTCAAATCGGCGCCGGTCACCTCTTCGTGTACCGCCGGGTGATGGCCCAGGCGGCCAACCAGCCCATCCGCGACTTTCTGCTCGGGAAGGAGGTCGAGCCCGGCCGTCTGGTGGGCAGCGGCATCAACCCGGATCCAGACTCCATCCTCAAGCGCGGCACGCTGACCGTGGAGGGCCGCACGTTGCACTACATCACCCAGCGCGCGCTGCTCGACCTCGACCCGGGCCTGCTGACGCATGTGCTCTTCGACTGCCCCGGCGACGCGCTGTCGGTGGGCACCTGGGCGCAGCTCGCCCCCTCGCCCAACCTGCCGAAGGACGAGCTGGAGCTGGCCGGCACCGTGGCCGACGAAGCGGAGCTGGCGCGCTTCTTCAAATCGATGAATCCCTGCCGCTGAGCGCGGGCTCGGCTGCCGCCCAGGCGCCGGCCACCAGCACCAGGCCTCCACCCAACGCCATCAGCGGAGTGAAGGGCTGCCCCAGCCAGAGCACCCCGATGAGCGCGGCGGTGAGCGGCTCGAGGTAGGTGATGACGCCCACCCGCTGCGCGCCGAGGCGACGCAGGGCGTGGTTGAAGAGCAGCGCGCCCCCCAGTCCGTTCACCAGCGCGCCGAAGAGCACCCACCAGGTGCCGGCATCGGCGCGCACGGGGAGCGCCTCCCGGCCGAAGCACAGCAGCAGCGTCGCCGCGCCCACTACGGCGTGGAGCGAGGTGACCGCCCCGGCGGAGAACGTGCGCTGCGCGCGCCGACTGCCGAGGACATTGAGCGCGTAGAAGACGGCGCTCCCGGCGCCGAAGAGCGCGGTGCGCAGCCAGCCTCGCGCGTCTCCGGGGCTGTCACCCAGCACCAACGTCAAGCCGAGGAGAATCATCGGGCTGGCCAGGAGCGCGCGGCGGGAGCGCGGCTCGTGGACCAGGGGCGCTGCGAGCGCCACCAGCGTCGGCGCGAGGTAGTGGGTCAACACCGCCACCACCGTGGGCCCGCCTGCCAGCGCCGGGAAGTAGAGCGCCACGTTGCCGGCGTCGGCCAGGCCGGCCAGCACCAGCGCCCCCACCGCACCCCGGTCGGCGAAGGCCGCGCGTCGGAAGACGAAGGGGGCGGGCAGCGCCATCACCGTCAGGGTGAGGAAGCCCACCACCAGCCCCGGCGGTGCGCCCTCGCGCGTGTAGAGCGGCCAGGTGCCCCAAGAGATGGCCGCGACCACGATGAAGACGATGCCCAGCGCGCGCTGGTGGACCGGCGCCTTCAGGGGGTGTGCCATGCCCGGGCGCTGCTAGCAGAAGTGCCGGGTGCTGCGCGGCCACATCAGGAGTGGGGAGCGATGGGCCGGAGCGGCGTTATGATGCGCCGACGTGCGTCTCGCCTCCTACAACGTGCGGTACTTCGGGCATGGGCTCAAGGGGCTGGCCAGCACGGTGCGCTCCAAGCTCCGCATCGCCGAGGCGCTGGCGCGGCTGGATCCGCTCCCGGAGTTGGTCGCGCTGCAGGAGGTGGAGACCCGCTCGCTCCGCGCGGACCTGGTGCATCGGCCGAAGCACGCCGATGAGACGCAGCTGGACAGCTTCCTCGAGTTGCTGAGCGAGGCCTTCCATCGGCGTGGCCTGGTGATGCCCTACCGTGCCTACTACTACCCGGCGCACACCTACGGCGTGGGCTCCTTCCGGCTCTACACCACCGGCCTCGCCATCCTCGTCAACGCCCAGATGCTGAACGTCCTCGGCGGCAACGGAGAGAAGCCGCACGACATCACCTGGGTGGCGAGCCGTCGCCTCAAGCGGGTGAAGCAGACGCGCATCGCGGCGCACCTGCACCTCGAAGACCAGCGCCAGCGCCGTTTCCACCTCTTCAACACGCACCTCTCGCTGCCTTCTTTCTGGGCGCGCGAGTTCTGGAGCCAGCCGCAGAAGATGGGGCACGGGGCCAACCAGCTCGCCGAGGCGCGGGCGGTCGCGCAGTTCGCGGAGGTCACTTCGAAGGGCGAGCCGTACCTGCTGGCCGGCGACTTCAACACCGCGCCCTCGACGCCGGTGTATGAGCAGCTCACGCGGCAGGAGAAGCTGGTGGGGGCGCAGGAGGTGCTCAAGCAGATCGATCTCCGCCAGCCCGACGCGTTCTCCACCGCGGGCTTCATGCACCTGCGCATGCACCTCGACCACGTCTTCGGGCGCGGAGTGGAATTCACCGAGCTCGACGACACCCGCAGCTTCGGCGACGTCCAGAACCGCTTCTCAGGGCTCTCGGACCACGTCCCCATCGTGGCCGGCTTCGACGTGTAGCGGGCGCAGCGCCGCGCGCGCGTCGAGGTCGAAGAGCTGGAAGCGCGCTGGCGCGGCGTAGTTCATGCCTCCGTCGAGGAAGTAGAGCCGGGCGTCGGGCAGGGTGCCGCGCGCGTAGTGGACGTCGTCGCCGTCGACGACCAACGAGCGCAGCGGGCCGTCGAGCGGCGCGGCGTCTCGCGCCCAGGGCGCCAGCAATTGATGACACTTCTGGTCGCGGATGTGGCCGATGGCCTGGGGAAAGGCGGCGGGCAGGCGGCGTGGATCGTAGCGGCGCCGCAGCGGGCCTTCGAACTCGGGACCCGAAGCAGGGAAGGCGGGCCGCTGAAAGAAGATGCCGCGGGCGAAGCCGGTGCTGGCCGCGCCGGGCTGGTGCAGTCGGGGGAGCGACTCGGCGTTGAGCAGCGCCGCGGCCTCGGCGGCGGTGCGAGGTGGGTGACCCAGCAGGGCGAAGTCGTCGTCGGTGACCCCCGCGTGCACCAGCAGCAGGTTCCGGTGCGCGTGCGCCACCCGAAAGCGGCCGGCGTCGAACAGCCGCCGCACCAATGACTGCTGCGCCACGTTGAAACACGAGAAGTCGCGGGCGAGCGCCTCGGCGTCGGGGAGATGCGGGTAGCGCGAGAGAAAGGCGGCCTCGTCTGCGCCGTGCCGGTACACCCGGCTGGCCTGTTCGAAGGCGGCCTCGAAGGCGGCGTCGGTGGAGAAGGGACCCAGCTCACAGAGCCGGGCGAGGTCGTGATTCCCGGCCAGCAGCACCACCTGCTCGGGTGGATGCGAGGCCAGCCAGGTCACCAGCGCCAGGCCGTCGGCCGTGGCCTGCGCTCGCTGGTCGGGAGCGCCGAAGTCGAAGTGGTCGCCCATCGACACCAGCTGCACGTCGTCGCGCAGCCGGTCCTGCTGCAGCAGCCCGTGGCCACGGAGCACCGCGAGCACCGTCTCGAACGGTGCCTGCGGGTCTCCCATGGCTACGTGATGAATCACACCGCGGCGACGCTGCCGTCGTAGAAGCCCTCGATGAGGGACTTGTACTTGGTCTCCACGGCCTTGCGCTTGAGCTTGAGCGAGGGCGTGAGGTCGCCGTCTTCGAGCGAGAGGTCCTTCGGGAGAATCGCGAAGTTCTTGATCGACTCGTAGCTGGCGAGGCCCTTGTTGAGCTCCGCGATGTAGCCCTTGACCATCTCCTTGGTCTTCGGGTCCTTCACCACCGCCTCGTAGTCACCGCTGACGCCGTTCTGCTGCGCCCACACGGTGAGGTTCTCCTTGTCGAGCGCCACCAGCATCACGCAGAAGTTCCGGTTGTTCCCGTGCACCAGCGACTGGCTGACGTAGGGGCAGATGACCTTGAACTTGCTCTCGATGTTCTGCGGGGCCACGTACTTGCCGCCGGAGGTCTTGATGAGGTCCTTCTTGCGGTCGGTGATGCGCAGCAGCCCGTCGCTGTCGAGCTCACCGATGTCCCCGGTGTAGAGCCAGCCGTCCTTGAGCGTCTCCTCGGTCTGCTCGGGGAGGTTGTGGTACCCGCGCATCACGCCGCGGCCCTTGATGAGCACCTCGCCGTCGGCGGCGATCTTCACCTGGGTGCCCGGGAGCGGCGGGCCGACGGTGCCGAACTTGAAGGAGTCGGGGCGATTCACGAAGGACGCGGCCGAGGTCTCGGTCAGCCCGTAGCCCTCGAGGATGAGGATGCCGGCCGCGTGGAAGAACTCCGCCATGTCGCGCGAGAGCGGCGCGGAGCCCGACACGAAGTAGTTGAGGCGACCGCCGAAGCGCGCCTGCAGCTTCGAGAAGACCAGCTTGGTGGCCAGCGCGTACTTCATCGCCAGCACGCCGCCCGGCTCCTGCCGCTTCTGCCGGAGGGCGGAGACCTCGCGGCCGACGCCGAGCGCCCACTTGAAGATCTTCCACTTCGCGCCGCCGGCCTGCCGGGTGCCCTCGACGACCTTGTTGTAGACCTTCTCGAAGATGCGCGGCACGGCCGCCACGAAGGTGGGCTTCACCACCGCGAGGTTGTCGACGATCTTGTCGACGCGCCCGTCGATGGCGGTGTGGAAACCGATGAGGAGCTGCGCCACCTCGAGCACCTTGCCGAAGCTGTGCGCCAGGGGCAGCCAGAAGAACTGCACATCGTCCTGCACCAGCAGCTTCAGTTCGTGGATACCCTCGGCCTCGTACACCCAGCAGTCGTGCGTCAGCACCACGCCCTTGGGCTTGCCGGTGGTGCCCGAGGTGTAGATGAGGGTGGCGATGTCCTGGTTCTTGATGGTCTTGACCAGCGCCTCCCAGTCGGTCGCGGTGGCCGCCTTGCCCTTCTCCTTGAGCTGCTCGAGGGTGATGACCCAGCCGTCTTCGCTCGCCTTGCCGTCGAAGGTGATGACGTGCTTCACGCCGGTGAGGGTGGAGCGGACCTTCTGCAGCTTGGCCACCTGCGCGTCGTCTTCGGCGAACACGAACTTGGTGCCGGAGTCGTTGATGATGTACTCGCACTCTTCGGCGAGGTTCGACGGATAGATGGTGGTGGTGGCGCCGGCGGCGCCAAGAATGGCGATGTCGGCGGCGACCCAGTCGTAGCGGGTGCCCGACAGAATCGCGACGCGCTCCTCGTTCTGCAGCCCGAGCGCACGGAGACCGAAGGCGATCTGCCGAACCTGTTCGCCGAACTCCTTCCACGTCACCTGCTTCCAGGTGGCGCCGACCGGGAAGCTGAAGGCGACGCGGTCGGGCGTGGCGCTGATGCGATGAAGCAGGATTTCGGGCACGGTTTGAAACTTGGCGGTCACGCAGACTCCTTGGAACGCGTTGTCGGGTTGTCGGGGAAGAGCGGGGCGAAAACGGGCGCATGTTACGGACGGGCGCCCGAGGTGCAACGACAAAGGGCCGCCCTCCTGCTCGGAGAGGCGGCCCTTGTCTCACTGCGTCGAAGACGCGGCGGTTACTTCCGCTCGGCTTCCTGCTTCTCCTTGAACTGCTTCATCAGCGTGTCCTGCTCGCTGCGGGGAACGGCGGCGTACTTGGCGAACTCCATCGAGAACTCCGCCTTGCCCTGGGTGGCCGAGCGCAGGTCGGTGGAGTACCCGAACATGGTGTTGAGCGGCACCTCGGCCACCACCACCACGTTGTTCTCCATGGTGGAGGTCTCCAGGATGACGCCGCGGCGCTGGTTGACCTGGCCGACGATGGAACCCTGGAACTCCTGCGGGCCCTGGACCTCGACCTTCATCACCGGCTCCATGACCACCGGCTTGGCCGCGTCGTAGCCCTCGCGGAAGGCCATGATGGCGGCGGTCTTGAACGCCTGCTCGGACGAGTCGACGGCGTGGAAGGCGCCGTCGTTCACCACCACGCGCACGCCCACCACGGGGAAGCCGATGAGCGAGCCCTTCTTGATGGCCTCCTGGAAGCCCTTGTCGCAGGCGGGGATGAACTCGCGGGGGATGGTGCCGCCGACGGTGTCGTTGACGAACTCGTACTGCTGCACGGCGTCCGACGGCAGCGGCTCGAGGTAGCCACACACGCGGGCGAACTGGCCCGAACCACCCGTCTGCTTCTTGTGGGTGTACGCGAACTCGCCCTTCTGGGTGATGGTCTCGCGGTAGGCCACCTGCGGCTTGCCGGCGACGACGTCGCAGTCGTACTCGCGGCGCATGCGCTCCATGTAGATCTCGAGGTGGAGCTCGCCCATGCCGGAGATGATGGTCTGGGCCGACTCTTCGTCGCGACGCACGCGGAAGGTGGGGTCTTCCTTGGTGAAGCGGTTGAGCGCCTTGCCGAAGTTGGCCTCACCCGAGCGATCCTTGGGGGCCACGGCCAGCGAGATCACGGCGTCGGGCACGTGCATCGAGGTCAGCGTGTAGTTGACGCTGCCGTCGGTGAAGGTGTCGCCGGAGGCCACATCGAGGCCGTACAGGCAGACGATGTCACCGGCCCTGGCCTCGGTGATCTCCTCGCGGCTGTCGGAGTGCATGCGGAACATGCGCGAGACGCGCTCCTTCTTGAGCTGGCGCGAGCAGTTGATGATGGTCTCGCCCGACTTCACCTTGCCCTGGTAGATGCGGAAGTACGTCATCTGCCCGTACTGGTCCTGCTGGAGCTTGAACGCGAGGCCGACGAAGGCCTTGTCGGCGTTGCTCTCGAGCTGCACTTCCTTCTCGCCGTCGCGCTGGTCGAGGGCGATGTTCCTCACCTCGGGGGGCGAGGGCAGGTAGTGGGTGACCGCGTCGAGCAGCACCTGCACGCCCTTGTTCTTGTAGGCCGAACCGCAGAGCACGGGCGTCATCTTGAGGCCGATGGTGGCGCGGCGGATGGCGGCGCGCAGCTCCTGCGTGGAGACCTCTTCGCCGCTCAGGTACTTCTCGGCCAGCGCGTCGTCGACGTCGGCGATCTGCTCGATCATCTTGGCGCGGCGCTCCTTCGTCTCCTCCGCGTACTCGGCGGGGACGTCCTTCACGACGACCTTGTCGCCCTTCTCGCCCTCGAAGAAGTAGGCCTTGCCCTCGATGGGGTCGATGACGCCCTGGAACTTATCCTCGGCGCCCATGTTGACGAGGATGGGCACCGCGTGGTGGCCCAGCTTCTCGCGCAGCATGTCGGCGCAGCGCAGGTAGTTGGCGCCAGCGCGGTCCATCTTGTTGACGAAACAGAGGCGCGGAACGCCGTAGCGCTTCATCTGCCGGTCGACGGTGATCGACTGGCTCTGCACGCCGGCCACCGAGTCGAGCACCAGGATGGCGCCGTCGAGCACGCGGAGCGAGCGCTCCACCTCGATGGTGAAGTCCACGTGGCCGGGGGTGTCGATGATGTTGACGTTGTGCTCCTCGATCTGGCCCTGCGAGCCGTTCCAGGTGGCGTAGGTCGCGGCCGAGGCGATGGTGATGCCCTTCTCGCGCTCGAGATCCATGGAGTCCATGGTGGCGCCGACACCGTCCTTGCCGCGGACCTCGTGAATCTCGCGGATCTTGCCGGTGTAGAAGAGGATGCGCTCAGTGAGCGTGGTCTTGCCCGAGTCGATGTGAGCAGAGATACCGATGTTGCGGATTCGTTCCAGCGGGATGGTCGCCATAGCGGGACGGGCGCCTACCCAATGACTGCTTGAAACACAAGGGCGCCGCGCCTACGAGGTCAGGGCGTGAGTGAAGAGGCTCTCCCGTTTCCGACGTTCGCTGCGGATGCGCGGGTGTGTGGGAACTGCAAGCTGTGGCGACCTCACTCGGTCGACGCGGTGAAGGGCTGGGTCGGCAATTGCCTCGTGCAGGGCAACCGCGGGCTGTTCGTCCCCAGCGCGCCGCTCTGCAACGCCTTCGCGCCGCGAGGCGAGGTCAC
>CALNBU010000214.1 GCA_937875615.1 uncultured Archangium sp. | reverse complement strand
GTCGGACGAATGAAGGACGCGCTGCTGCAGCTGTGCGAGGCGCTGTCCTATATCCACGGGTACGGGTTGATCCACCGCGACCTCAAGCCCTCGAACGTGATGGTCGATGAAGATCGCACGGTGCGCCTGATGGACTTCGGGCTGGCGCGCTACATCAGCGACGACTCCGCGGTGACCGCCGACGGGCGGCTGGTGGGCACCTTCCGCTACATGGCGCCGGAGCAGATCCTGGGCGAGAAGCTCGACACCCGCACCGATCTCTACTCGCTGGGCGTCATCCTCTATGAGCTGCTCGCCGGCCGACCGCCTTTCGAGGCCAGGTCCCCCTACGAGCTGTGGCAGAAGGTGCTGGAGGTGGAGCCGGTGTCGATCGGCGTGCTCAACCCCGCAGCGGACCGGGTCATGGCGCGCGTCGCCCATCGGCTCATCCGCAAGGAACCAGACGATCGCTTCCAGACCTCCGAAGAAGTGTACGAGGCACTCATCGAATGAACCACGAACTGACGGTAGACGAAGCCGGCTCCGGGAAACGCATCGACCTCTTCGTGGGTGAAGCGCTCTCGCTCTCGCGCGCGAAGCTCAAGGCCCTCTTCGAAGAGGGGCGCGTCAAGCTGAACGGCAAGAAGACGAAGAAGGGCATGCTGGTGGTGCGGGGAGATCGACTCCAGGTCGAGGTGCCCGACGCCCGCGGCCTGACGCCGGACGACGCGCTGCCGCTGAGGACCCTGCACGTCGACGAGGCGCTGGTGTTCATCGACAAGCCCGCCGGCGTCCCCTCGCAGCCGCTCAAGCCGGGAGAGACCGGCACCATCGCCAACGCGCTGGTGGCCCGCTTCCCGGAAATGCTGGAGCTGGGCGACGACGAGCGCGAGGCCGGGCTGGTGCACCGCCTCGACGTGGAGACCTCCGGGGTGCTCCGCCGCCCGCACCCGGCCGGCCTGGGAGGCCCTGCGCGCCGCCTTCTCCGGCGAGCGCGCCGTCGAAAAGAAGTACCTCGCGCTGGTGAAGGGGCCGCTGGCCGATGAGGGCGTCATCGAGGTCCCGCTGGAGCACGCAGGCGACCACGTCACCCCCGGCCTGGAAGAGGCGGGGCGCCCCGCCATCACCGAATTCTCGGTGCGCGTCCGACAGGGGCCGTGGGCGCTGGTCGACGTGACGCTGGTCACCGGGGTGCTGCACCAGGTCCGCGCGCACCTCGCCTCGGTGGGCGCGCCCATCGTGGGCGACACGCTCTACGGCGGCCCGGAGGAGCCGGGCCTGCAGCGCTTCTTCCTCCACGCCGCCTCCCTCAAGGTGCGGCACCCGGTCACCAACGAGCCGCTCTTCGTCGAGAGCCCGCTCCCCGACGAGCTGGCCCGGGTGCTGTACCAGCGGCTGCCCCCGTGAACCTGTTGCTGCTGGACCCCGGGGAGCTCGACGCGCAGGGCGTGGTGCGCCTCGATGGGCGACGGCTCCAACATCTTCAGGAGGTGCTGCGGGTGCAGCGGGGCCAACACCTTCGGGTCGGCGTGCGCGACGGCCAGCTGGGGACCGCCGAGGTGCTGAGCGCCGACACCTTGAGGGTGACGCTCGGCGAGCCACCGCCGGCGCGCGCCAACCTCTCGCT
>CALNBU010000213.1 GCA_937875615.1 uncultured Archangium sp. | reverse complement strand
AGCGCGCTGGTGCGTGCGCTGGGCCACTCCGTGGAGGAGGCGCAGGACGGCGAAGACGGGTGGAGTCGCCTGCAGGGCAACCAGTACGATCTCGTCCTCACCGACGTGCAGATGCCGCGCCTCGACGGCTTCGCGCTCACCCGTCGCATCAAACAGAGCGACTTCGCCAACGTCCCGGTGGTCATCCTCTCGTCGCTGGCCTCGCCTGAAGACAAGCGCCGCGGCCTCGACGCCGGCGCGGACGCCTACCTGGTGAAGGGCGAGCTGGGCGTGGAGAGCCTGGCGCTCACCATCGACAGGCTGACGTGAGCACGCTCATCATCGAGCGCGCCGCGTTGGAACAGCTCGCCGCGCTCCTGCTGGAGCGGGCGGGGCTGAAGATCACCCCCGACGGCTACTACGGCCTCCGCCTCGCGTTGCAGGCCAGGATGCCCGAGGCCGGCATGCAGGACGCGCTGGTGTACGTGAGCCAGCTTCGTCAGCGGGCCGGAGAGCAGGAGCTGCGCTCGCTCATCCCGCTGGTCACCGTCGGCAAGACGGAGTTCTTCCGGGACCACCGGCAGTTCGAGGCCTTCGAGCATTCGGTGCTTCCCGAGGTGATGCGGGAGGCGCGCGCCGAGGGCCGTCCGACGAAGCTGTGGTCCGCCGGCTGCGCCACCGGTGAGGAGCCGTACTCCCTGGCCATCGCCGCGCTCGAACGGGGCGCGACGCCCGAGAGCGTCGAGGTGTGGGCCACCGATCTGAACCCGGTGGCCACCGAGTCGGCCTCGCACGGCTTCTTTCCGGCCCGCCGGCTGGTGGGCGCCAGCGAGGAGCGGGTGCTGCGCCACTTCGTGGAGGTGGACGGCGGCTATCGCGTCAACCCGCTGGTGCGCCGGCTGGTGCGCTTCGAGGGGCACAACCTCGCGGAGCCGGTGTGGCCGCAGGTGTTGGCGCGCTCGCTCGACGTCATCTTCTGCCGCAACGTCATCATCTATTTCGACCAACCCACCATCGTGGGGGTGATGGAGCGGTTCTACGAGGCGCTGCGGCCCGGCGGCTGGATGTTCCTCGGGTACTCCGAGAGCCTCTTCAAGATCAGCACCCGCTTCGAGATGGTGGAGGTGGGCGGCACCTTCGCCTACCAGCGCCCGCTGCAGGCCCGGAAGGCCGCGCCGGGGCTGGCGCGCACGCCGTCCCAGCCGCTGCCGCCCCCACCGCCGCCGAGATCGCCGACCGACGTGGAGTCGGTGTTGCGGGAGCTCAAGCGCAAGGCGAGGGAACGCGAGGCGCAGCTCCAGCGCTCCGTGCCGCCCACCGCCGCG
>CALNBU010000212.1 GCA_937875615.1 uncultured Archangium sp. | reverse complement strand
CTGGGCACCACCAACTCGCTGGTGGCGGCGGTGATCAACGGCAAGGCCCGGTGCCTGGTCGCCGACGAGGGCGACGCGAAGCTGCTCCCCTCGGTGGTGCACTACGCTGGCGACGGCAGCGTGCTGGTCGGGCGCCGGGCGGCGGAGCAGCTCTCGGCCTTCCCCACCGACACGCTCAAGTCGGTCAAGCGCCTCATGGGCAAGTCCGTGGGCGACGCGGAGACGAAGAAGCTCAGCGCCTACCGCTTCGCCCCGGGCGAAGGCGTGGTGCGCTTCGAGGTGGCCGGCGGGCGGCCGGTGACGCCCATCGAGGTCTCCGGCGAGGTGCTGCGGCAGCTGAAGCGGCGCGCCGAGTCGCACTTCGCCGGCAAGGTGGAGAAGGCGGTCATCACCGTGCCGGCCTACTTCAACGACGCCCAGCGCCAGGCCACCCGCGACGCCGGACGGCTCGCGGGCCTCGAGGTGCTGCGGCTGCTCAACGAGCCCACCGCGGCCGCGCTCGCCTACGGCCTCGAGAAGGGCGTGCAGGGGCTCTACGCCGTGTACGATCTCGGCGGCGGCACCTTCGACATCTCCATCCTCGAGCTCATCGACGGCGTCTTCCAGGTGAAGTCGGTGGGCGGCGACTCCGCCCTGGGCGGGGATGACTTCGACCGCGCCATCGTGACCCGGGTGCTGGAGACCCGCGGCCTCACCGCGCCCTCGCCCACCCAGGTGGCGACGCTGCTAAGGGCCGCGCGCGCGGCCAAGGAGCAGCTCACCACCCAGCCGGAGACCTCGCTGGAGTTCGAGGGCGCGCCCTTCACGCTGACGCGCGCACAGCTCGACGAGTGGGTGGAGCCGCTGTTGCAGAAGACGGGCCTCGCGGTGCGCCGCGCGCTCAAGGATGCGGGCGTCACCGCCGACGCGGTGCAGGGCGTGGTGCTGGTGGGCGGCTCCACGCGCATGCCGGCGGTGCGCGACTACGTGGCGCAGCTCTTCGGGCGCCCGCCCCTGTCGGATCTCGACCCCGACGAGGTGGTGGCGCTGGGCGCCGCGATCCAGGCGGATCTGCTCACCAACGACGAGCGCCAGGACGAGGTGTTGCTGCTCGACGTCATCCCGCTCTCGCTGGGGTTGGAGACCATGGGCGGCGTGGTGGAGAAGCTGATCCACCGCAACTCCACCATCCCCACCGCGCAGGCGCAGGTGTTCACCACCTTCCAGGATGGCCAGACGGGCATGGACATCCACGTGGTGCAGGGCGAGCGCGAGCTGGTGGCCGACAGCCGCTCGCTGGCGCGCTTCCGACTGGCCGGCATTCCCCCCATGGCCGCGGGCATGGGCCGGGTGCAGGTGACCTTCCGCATCGACGCCGACGGCATCCTCTCCGTCTCCGCCCGGGAAGAGACCACCGGGGTGGAGCAGCAGATCACCGTCAAGCCGACGCACGGACTGACCGACGAGGAGATGGAGCAGATGCTGCTCGACTCCATCGATCACGCCGAGGACGACAT
>CALNBU010000211.1 GCA_937875615.1 uncultured Archangium sp. | reverse complement strand
AGGCCTGCCCGTCGCGCGCGAGGAACAACCTGCGGGTGGTGTCGTCGCGGCGCACGGCCTCCAGGGGCACCACCGGCTGCTCCTCTTCAGCCACCGCCAGCTTCGCGGTGGCGAACATGCCGGGCTTGAGGCGCCCGTCGTCGTTCTTCGCCGTGGCCTCGATGATGAGGTCTCTGGTGTTCTGCCGCAGCGCCGGCGACACGTAGCGGACCACCGCGGGGAAGTGCTGGTCGGGGTAGGAGCTGACCTCGAGCTGGAGCTCCTGCCCTTCCTTCACCAGCGCCACCGCCGGCTCCGGCACCGAGATCGACACCCGCACCGGGTTGATGGAGAAGAGGCTGGCCACGCGAGACGGCGGCTGCACGTACTCACCCACGTTGATGAAGCGCTCGCCGATGATGCCATCGAAGGGCGCGCGGATGATGGTGTCGCTCGCGCTCTTGCGCGCCAGGTCGGCGTTCGCCTGGCTGGCGTTGGCCGTGTAGAGCTGCGCGGTGCACTGCGCCTTCAGGCGCTCGTGCTCGGCCAGCGCGATGGCGCCCTGCTTGAACAAGGTGTCGGCGCGGTCACAGTCCTGGCGCGCCAGGTCCACCTGGGTCTGCGCGGCCTGGCTCTGCGCCACCGCGGCGGCCACCTGGAAGCCGGCCGCGCGGGAGTCGACCACCGCCAGCACCTGCCCCGCCTTCACCGGCATGCCGCGCTCGATGTAGGTGTTGGTGACGCGCCCCGAGACGTTGGCGGCGATCTCCGCGCTGCGGTCGGCGAGCACGCTGCCGGTCAGCGTGAGGTACCTCGGCATCAGCTGATGCTGCACCTCGGCGAGGGTCACCTTCACCGGCGCGAGCGCGACTGACTTCTCCTTCGCCGCTCCCGCCTCGGCAGGTGGGGACTTGTGACAGGCGGCCAACAACGCCAGCGGAGCGAGGAGCAACAACGAGAGGCGGTTCATGAGGAGGTCAACTTTCTGCGGCGGGGTGGTCGGGGTGGAGCGGCCGGCGCCAGCGCACGGCCGAAGAAGCGGGTCAGCTCATCGAGGAAGTCGCGCTTCGCGCGCGGGCCCTCGGAACGCATCACCATGTAGGAGAGGAAGACCCGATGTTGCACCGCGCCGATGAGGGCGCTGGCCACCGCCTCCGGGGCGCCGACGACAATCAGCCCCCCGGCCTCCGCCCGGGCGAGCCAATCGGCCAGCAGCCGCACCGCCTGAAGCGGGGCGTCGCGCTTGCCGTCCCAGATGCGCTGCTGGGGAATGCCGCTCTCCCGGAGCGCGGTGATGCAGGGGATCATCTCTACGAAGAAGGTCCACATGGCCTCGAGGTGCGCCCGCAGCTGCGCCTCGATGGGGCGCGCGTCGGGCTCATCCTGAAAGCGACGGAACCAGGTGAGCCCGGCCTCGGGCATCAACGCCTTGATGAACAGCTCTTCACGGTTGCCGAAGCGCTTGAGCAACGCGGGGCCGGTGACCCCCAGCTGCTCGGCGATGGCGTCGACGGACACGTTCGGGCCGCGCTTGAGCACACACTCACGCGTCGCGCGGAGGATCTGCTCGTCGCTGATCAAACGGGGCCGGGCCATGAAACGGGTTCGTTAGTAAGCGCCTACTAACCAACGCGCAAGCCGGGTTTTGATACCGCGTGACGCTGTACGCCGTAAGGGCTGCTAAATCAACGGGTTGCGAGCATGAAGAAATGTTGCGACGTCACCGGCGGAGCGCGCCGGCCAACGGCGGTCGCTTGCCTGCTTTCAACTTCAGCGCCGCCCGCCGCTCGCTCAGTCGCGTGGCCTGCTGCTGGGCGGCGCCGGCGCGGCTCACCCCGTCGAGGTTGGTGTCGCCCAACGTCAACACCAGCGCCTCCCACGCCGCGGGCTCATAGCCGGCGGCGGCGAGGGCCTGCAGGACCGCGACATCCTCCGCTTCGACCTCGGCGAACGACCCAATCGCCTCCGCCATCCCGGAGATGTTGAGCGTCATGCCCGGCAACGGCCCCACCGCCGCCATCGAGGGCGCCAGGCGGGCCGCGGCGTGCCGGGTGTGACACTCCGCGCGCAGCGTCCTCACGTAGGGCTCGACGTCGGCGCGGCGGGCCACCCGTTCCGCGGCCAGCGCCAGGACCCCGGCCAGCTGCGCTTCGTCGGCGCAGGCCCCGAGCACCCCGGCGGTCACCAGCACCGTACCGTCGTGCACGAAGCCGCTGCGACGCAGGTCGCTGCGCGTGAGGCGCGCCCGCAACCCCTTGCCCGGCGCGACCCGGCCAAGCACCTCGTTGAGCGCCTTCAACGCAGCGCCGTCTTCCACCTGCGGCCCGGTCTGCGCCTCGAAGCGCGCAATTCGCAACCGGCTCAGCTCCGCCAGTTGCTCCGCCGACAACACGTCGGGGACCTCCGCCAGACAGGCGCGCTCCGCCTCGCGCAGCGCCTCCGTCTCCCGCTGGACCTGTTCCTGCAGCCCGCTCAGGCTGGCGCCGCGCGGCCCCGCCGCCTCGGCGTCCGACGGCTTCTCGGGCTCCTGCGCTGGCGCTTCGCCCCAGGGGTCGTCCTCACGCTTCGCGCCGTCCTGTGACGCGCACGACAACAGCGCCGCACACCCGATGAGCATCCGCACCATGTTCGAGCCTCCAGCCTTCGAATCAGAACCGCAGCGACTTCGACAGCGCCGGCGTCTTCCCGCCGCTCAACTTCTTCTCGGCCCGCGTGGCCGAAAGCAGCTCGATGCGTCGCCTGGCCCGGCCCTGGAATCGGCTGCCGTCGTGCCCCTTGTCGCCCAGCGCCTCCAGCAGCACCTCATACGCCGCGGGGTCGTAGCCGGCTCCGGCCAGGGCCAGCAGCGCGGCCTCGTCGGCGTCGGCCTCTTCCTTCGGGTGACCGAAGGCCACCACCGCCTCCGCGCCCTGACGCACGGCGCGGTTCAGGTCGATGGGCGCCGCGCCTCCGTCGGGCAGCAGCGCTGGCGCCAGCGGGCGCCGGCAGGCCACGCGCAGCGCGCGCAGGTGCGGGAGCTGCTCGAAGCGCTGCGTCACGTGCGCCACCTCATGGGCCAACACCGCCGCGAGCTGCGCCTCGTTGGCGCACCGCTTGATGAGCCCGGTGGTGACCCACACCATGCCGTTGCTCGCGGAGACGCTGCGGGGAACGTCGCTGTCGACCACCTCGAAGTCGAGCGGCGCCACCGCTCCGGCGACACGCAGCCCCACTTCGGTCAACGCCTCCTTCACGCCCTGCTTCTTCACCAACGGACCGAGGCTGAGGAGAAAGGCCTCCTGTCTCTCACGCACCAGCGCGTCCACCTGCGCCGGCGTCAACTGCGCCTCGCGCTCGCACTGTCTGCGGGTCTCTTCGATGGCTTCCTGCTGCTGGCGCGCCCATCGCGGCGGCCTCAGCCTGGCTCGCCCCGGCGTGGGGCTGCACCGCCGGCGCGACGGGCGCGCAGGCGATGAGCCCTCCCCACCAACCGCTCCCCGCGAGCGCGAGGAGCGACGCGAGGCGCAGCCTCGTCATCAGCTCTTCGGCTTCAACACCGAGAAGTGCTTGCTGACGTCTGGCTTGGCGGTGCCAGCGCAGAACGGCGCCATGTCACCTTCGCGCAGCTCCTTGAGCTTGGTGACGCGATCGGCCGTGGTGGGGTGGTTGGTGAACACGCCACCCTGGTTGCCCAGCGAGGTGAGGAAGTTCTCGTACTCGAGGGTGTCGTAGCCGGCGAAGGCCACCATCTGGAGCGCCGACGCGTCGGCCTCGAACTCGTCCTTGTGCTCGAGCCCGAAGAGGCGCGCCAGCTCCAGCACCTTGTCGATGACGAAGGGCACGAAGCCACCCTCGTCGGGGGCGTCGAGGTCCACCGTGCCGCCCGGACCGAACTTCTTGCTGAACTGGAGCGCCGGCTTCAGCGGCTCCGGGAGGTTCGGCGAGCGCTCCGCGTAGTAGCCGGCGGTGAGCGCCGCCACGCACTGGGTGTGCTTGGCCGTCTTGTAGGTCTTGAGCTGGTGACGGTGCGTGACGTGCGCCACCTCGTGGGCCAGCACGCCGGCCAGCTGCGCCTCGTTGGTCACCTTGTTCAACAGGCCGGTGGTCACGAACACGTAGCCGCCGGGCGCGCTGAAGGCGTTGGGGGTCTCGTTCTCGATGACGCCGAAGGTCCACGGGAGGTCGGGCCGGTCGGAGTACTTGGTGAGGTTGCGCCCCACCACCGCCAGGTAGGCGGTCAGGTCGTTCTTCTCGTTGTCGGGGAGCGACACCTTGCTGCCCGCCGCGAGGTTCTTGTTGAGCGTCTCGGGGTCCTTCTCGGTCATGCCCTCGATGAAGACGTGCCCGCCGCTCATGGCCAGGCCCACCACCGTGGCGCTGCCCACCGCGCGCTCTTCCTGCCACGCGAGCTCCCGGGTCTTGATGGGCTCGCACTCCTTCGAGCCGTACTCACCGGACTCCTTCATCAGCGCGGCCTCCTTCGCGGCGGCCTCCGCCATGCCCTTGAGGCTGCCGCCCTTGAAGATCGCGCAACCGGACGAGACCGACACCAGCCCCGCGAGCACCATCAGTTTGGTGAACTTCATTTCACACCTCCGAGTTCCTTACCCTTGGCCGCGATGGCTTCGGGCGTGGCCTTCACCTTGTTGTGCTCTTCCGTGTAGATGACCTCCGCGGCGGCCTCGAGGGCCTTGGGCGCGTCGTCACCCTTGTTCTTGGCGTAGTTGATGCCGGCCGGCGTGAGCGCCTTGGTGGCGGCCGCCATGCTGGCGCGCGCCTTCTCGTTCATCGGCGCTCCGGAGACCTGGTCGATCTCCTCCTGCGGCTTGTTGGGAGTGAGGTTCGCCTGCAGCACGAAGCCCTTCTTCTTGCCCTTGGCCTCCACCGAGTGGAACTGCTTGTCCTTGTCGCTGGGACCGTTCCAGATGACCTCGTCACCCGGCTGGAGCTTGGTCACCGGCTTAGAGCCGGCCTTGGGGTCCTTGAGGACCTGCGTGTCCTTCGACTTGATGTACAGCGTCTCGCCGGGCTTCACCGCGAGCGCCGTGCTGGCGGTCACCAGCGCTGCGACCAACAACTTCCGTCTCATGTTTGAACCTCCCTGAAGAACTACTTCACTTTTCCAACGTCGAGACGCCGTCCCACTCAGGGGGCGGCGGTTGCAGCATGAACGCATCACACAACGCCACGAGCCTGCGGCTGGGTCCATCGTCCGCGTCGACCTTGAGCCCCTCCAACGCCGCCACCTTCGCCCCCACGAAGTCTCGGGCGCGGTAAGCGAGCAGCGCACGCCCATAGGCGTCAACCACTTTCCGCCTTTCATCTGACAGCTGACCTTTCAGCGCCAGCAGTTCATAGACCTTGACGGCCTGCTGTTTTCCGGCCACCCGGACCACGTCGAGCTCGCGGACCTCGACCTCCCGCCGCACCTCGGCGTACGTGCCCTCGCCCAGCATGATGAGCGTGCCGTAGATTTTGTTGGCGCCCTCCAGCCGGGCGGCGAGGTTCATCTCGTCGCCGATGGCGGTGAAGTCGAGCAGCTGCTCGCTGCCGATGTTGCCGACCATCATCTTCCCGGTGTTGATGCCGATGCGGGTGTAGACGTCGGGCAGCCCCTCTTCGCGGAAGGCGACGCGCAACTTCCCGATGGCGCGCTGCACGTCGAGCGCGGCGCGGCACGCCCGCAGCGCGTGGTCCGGGTGTCGCACCGGCGCGCCGAACAGCGCCACCACCGCGTCGCCGATGTACTTGTCGATGCAGGCGCCGTGCTGCGTCAGCTCCGGCGTCACCGTGGAGAGGTAGCGATTGAGCAGCCACATCAACGTGCGCGGCTGGTTCCGGTACTTCTCGCTGAAGGTCGAGAAGCCCTTGATGTCGGAGAAGAACGCGGTGACGAAGAGGTTCTCTCCGTCGAGCTTCGGCAGCACCTTCTGCTCCACCATCAGCTCCACCAGGTCCGCTTCCATGTAGTTCTGGAAGAGCTCCTTGATGCGCTCGCGATCGCGGCGGGCGAAGAGCCGCTCCCAGGTGGTGGCCAGGATGGAGCCCACGGTGCCCGCCAGCCCGGGCATCGCCGACAGGAGGTGCTGCCGGGTCACCACCAGGAAGCTGCCGGTGATGAAGAAGAAGCCCACGTACAGCAGCACCGGCCAGCCGATGTCGACGAAGGTGTTGCGCACCACCAGCACCAGCGCCACCGAGAAGAGCGCGATGAAGAAGGCGAAGATGAACGACTGCCAGTAGGGCGCGGCGATGATGAAGTTGTCGTGGAGCAGGTTGTCGATGACGGCCGCCTGCTTCACCAGCCCCGGGGTGGCCTGCTCCAGCGGGGTGGCCTTGGAGTCGCCGGTGCCCACCGCGATGCCGCCCACCAGCACCACCTTGCCCCGGAAGCGCGCGGCCTCCGGGTCCTTCGCCACCTCGCCGCCGGGGCAGTCGTGCTCGACCTCCGGCGCGTCGGGGCCCGCCTCCGCGCGCGCGCGGCAGAAGTGGTAGCGCCGCAGCACGTCGATGAGCGGCACCATGGTGAAGCGCTCCGCGAGCCGGCCGCCGTAGTTGATCTCCGCCACCCCGTCTCCGCTGACGCGCACCTTCCGCGCCCCGATGGACAAGGCGCCGGGCGCGAGGTCCACGGAGGTGGCCTTGTCCATGGCGGCCAGCACCATCACCGGGAGCGTGGCGTAGGTGTTGACGCCGTCGGTGTACGCGAAGGCGGTGCGGCGCAGCTTCCCGTCTTCGTCCTCCTCGCTGGTGGCGGTGCCGAAGCCGTCCGCCGACTCCAGCACCGGGCCGACCGCGGCCATGGGGTACGAGGGCTCGTCTTCGTCCTCCGAGAACGGAGGCGCCTCCAGCCCGCCGGAGAAGGTGACGGGCACGGCGTAGGCGCGCGCGGCCCACTCCAGGCGGCGCGCCTCCATGAAGACCTCGGCGGCGGCCAGCTCTTCGGGCGTGGGATCCTCCGGGAACTCGCCCTCGGGCGTCTCCTTCTCGGGAGGGCGCGGCATCTTGCCGAGCGGCCGCGTGAAGTCCGGCGCCTCCACGGCCGGCACCTGCGGCGCGGTCGCGGAGGTGTTGTAGCTCATGATGAGCGGCGTCTCGAAGTCGTCGAGCGCCTGCGCGAAGGCCAGGTCGCCGGTGCCGTCGGACGACGGCTCGTTCATCACCATGTCGAAGGCGACGACCCGCGCGCCCGCCTGCGCGAGGTAGCTGTAGAGGTCGGCCCAGACCACGCGGTCGTAGGGGAGGTTGGAGCCATAGCGCTGGCGCAGGGCCTGGCTGCGCGCCACCTCGGTCATGGTGTAGTCGTCGAGCGCCACCACCAGCACGTCCTGCGAGCGCTCCAGCCGCCCGAGGCCGAAGTGCTCCTGCGCGTAGATGAGCAGGTCCCGCTTGGGCGTGACGAAGGCCTTGAGTCCGTCGTCGTAGGCGTTGCGCTCGTCGTCGGAGATCTCCATCACGTCGAACTCCCACCAGACGGCGGCGAACAACGTGGAGACCGTGGCCAGCAGCAGCATCAGCCACCAGCTGCGACCGGCTCGGAGGCGGATCAGCTCAAGGGCTTTGCGCATGCGCGCGCGCTAGATACTACGGACGACCGTCGAACTGGTCGGCGAACGACGCTCCAGCGGCGACGGCGCGCGCTGGGAGGCCGCAGCGCTTCACCGCCCGCTGAAGCGCGCGCCTTTCACCGCCTCAACTACGGGCAGTCAATCGCGGGGCCGTTGAAATTCCCGGTATTGCGCGCGTCGCGCGCGTACTTGGGCCAGGGCGCCGATGGCTCCA